>JBCCHD010000037.1 GCA_039028935.1 Pseudomonadota bacterium
GACAGATGGTTGAACGCAACGTGGCCCATGATCCCACCAATGCGATCCATGAACACGGACTGACCGCTGTGAACGGTGAGGTCGCACCACTCGCGCGCGATATCATCGACCATTTGCCGACGAACGAGCAGCGCTCCTATAAAAAGGCGCTATTTGGTACCGATACCGATGAGGAACGTGCAGAGTACGTCGGCAAATGGTCGATGATATCGCGCGCGAGTGGTGCGACCTCACCGTTCACAGCGGTCAGTCCGTGTTCATGGATCGCAATGGTGGGATCATGGGCCACGTTGCGTTCAACCATCTGTCCCAATGTGAACTGCACGTCCTCACCGTCACGACTAATGGCCGGAAAACGCTTCATCGCCGTAAACCGAAACAAGGTGCGCGTGTCTTCGCCATCATTTAACACCCAGCCCAGAAGCAGTTGATTGGCGTGCGTAATTTCATCAAACCCCGCCGCAATCATATCGTCGGCCCGAGCAAACGCCGGCACATGCCCGGCCACCCGCAAGCCAAGTCGATGCGCCTCTTCCACCAATGCGTCCGCCCACTCTGGTTTCATTGAGTTGTAAAATTTAACCTGGTGAAAATCACGCGAGGCACACCACCGGACCATGTCGAGCCCCGCTTGAAGTGAGTCAACCAATTCACCGGTCTGGGCTGAAAACTCGCTTTTTCCTTCGATAAAACACGAACGAGTGATTCGCGGGCCGGCAATTTCACCGCGATTAATGCGTCCAATCAGACCGTCGAGCACATCGTTTTCATTGCCCATATCGCGCACCGAGGTGACGCCCGCCGCAATATTCAACAGCGCATTTTCTTGACCCAAATGACCGTGCATTTCATACATGCCAGCGACGAGCGTGCCGCCGGCTCCGTCCACGATGACTTCCGACGCCGACGCGGGGCTGCGCGCAGGTTGCACACTGGTAATACGATTACCGTAAATCACAACATCTTTCGGTGACGTCAGCCCCAATGTGCTTGGTTCAAACACTCGAACATTGCGAATACGCACAGGGGAATCGAAGGTTTGCGCAACCTTTTTCTGAATCTCAGCAAACCGTTCCGTAGAGAGTTGCACAGCTAGGTCTCGGAGCGCTTGATCGGCAGATTCATAGCCTTTACGAACAATGCTGAAACGGCCACTTGCTGTCGCGAAAAACTCCCTGTCTTGATCGAGCAAAATTAGCGCCGGATTAAGCGACAATCCGAGCAACTCATACGCTGTCACGTTTAAATCGCCCGCCGGCCCACTGAACGACAAATCAGATCGCGTGCGAATCGTGGCTTGACCAGCCGGATACACAGTAACCCGACCATCTGCTGCTGCCAACAACGCGCGGGTTAGGAGCGCCGCGCCGTAAACACTGCCATCTTGATCAACGTAAAAGTGAGGGTCTTTGTCGACCCGAGCGACGCCAGTGCCTGTCGCATCTTGCCACAGCGCAGAGTTGCCCTCGATGCGAAAACTCTCATCCACCTTGCTACCGAAGGTTGTGCGGCCTGTGATATTGCGTTCGATCGGATAGCCGCGTTGATCAAGCGTCATTGTCTCTGCAATAGTGGGACCCCGACCGTTTTGCTTGAAGTCAAAATCGATAGACAGCTGTTCTCCCGCTGTGTCCACGATCATGTGACCAATGTCATCGCCACCAATGAGCACACGGTACTCCAACGTTTGCGCGGCAAGCGGCAGCGCGCATAGCAGTAACACAAGCGAGGTCAGGTATTTCATAACGAATACTCATGGTCAGAAGATCAATTCCCCTGACTATTGCAGTCCTTGTCAGGTTCGAAGTCAAGTCAGACACGAAATCCGGGGATCTCACACCAATGCCGTCACGATCAACCCTTGAAGACCATATGAGCGGGCCGGTTTGTTCGTGCGCGAGGCCGCGCGTTCGACATGATTTGATGAAGTTAGGTCAAATTTGCTAGCGTCGTGTCTGAGGCAGCGATTCGCGTTCGTCTTGGTGGTTATCGAACGCGAACTCCACACCACCACCCATTGGGCGCAAACGCACCCACGCCAGGAGAACCGCAATGCGTTTCGTGCGTCATCTACAAGGTATTGGCTCAGGCGCTGAATACGATGTCGTAGCCCCGATGAATCTCGATCCTCTGGATGGTCGACCGGTGCGTATGACGCTCGATATTGACGCAATCCTAACCGCGTATCCGGATCAGAGCTGGTATCAACCGCAGCGTAAAAACATGTGGCGGTTTGGGGCACTGCTGCCGATAGACTGCAATGATCCTGTCGAACGCGACACCATTATCAGTCTTGGCGAAGGGCATACACCGTTATTGGATGCGTCTCGACTCACGATGACGAAAAACTGGGGCCTACGCCTGTTCATCAAAGACGAAGGCCACCCCCACGACGGTTTTGGTGAGAACCCCACACACAGCTTCAAAGATCGCGGCATGGCGGTTGTCGCATCGATGGCCAAACACTACGGCCTAACCCGACTGGCTGTGCCGACTCAGGGTAATGCCGGTGACTCACTGTGTCACTATGCGCGCCATGCTGGCATGCAGGTTGTTGTCGCGATGCCAAAAGACACACCGCTTCCCATTTTGGGCGCCGTTGCGGCAGCGGCGACCACCGACCCCGCTGTGACGCTCGAATTGGTTGAGGGCACGATCCGAGAAGCGGGTGCGTTACTAAAGGACGAGTACTTACCGCAGGGCTACTTCAACTGCGCCACCTTTCAAGAACCCGGGTGGCGCATCGAAGGAAAAAAGACGCTCGGGCTGGAGATCGCCGAGGCGCTGGCGGGTTACCAAGGGTGGCAACTCCCAGACGCGATTGTTTATCCAACGGGTGGCGGTACCGGCATACTGGGTATGTGGAAAGCGTTTGACGAACTGGAAGCGCTGGGTCTGATTGACTCGCATCGACCGCGCATTTACGCGGTTCAAAGCGAGGTTACCGATCCGGTGGCGCAAGCCATGAAAACCGCCAAATCCGACACAACGCCACAAGACGCTGGCAGCACGTTGGCCGTGGGACTCAATGTACCGGGTGGGGTTGGACATTTTGAAGTACTGAATATTCTTCGCGCGTCAGGGGGCACCGCGCTGACCGTGAGTGAAGCGGAGATCGCAGAGTATGTCAGCGCGATATGGTCAGAAACCGGTTGGTGGATTTGTCCCGAAGGCGCGGCCACACTGGCCGCCATCCCCAAGTTACTCGATCACGGTGAGCTGCGGCAAAACGAAACGGTTGTGGCTGTAAACACCGGGTCGTTTGAAAAGTACTTGCCGGACGTTCGTCACCTAGTAAAAGGCAGGCCCTTATCACAGTAGCGACAGTGGATACTGCGTCACGCGGCAGGACACCCGCATTCCTCATCGCGTTGCATCACGTTGATGGCAGTTGTCGGTGCCTAAGTTAGCTCCACTTTCTCGGCCGCTCAAAAAATAAAAGCCCCGATCGGGGCTTTTATGGCGTTACTGGTCGATAATCAATTAGCGCTTACGCATAAAGCCCAATCCGCCCAGCGCGCTGAGCATCAAAAGGAGCGCACCTGGTACGGGCACCGGCGCATACGTAATGTTGTCGATGGCGCCTGAGCCCCCCATATTGATTTCGATTCGCGACACGCCGTCAATGCCAAAGAACGAGCGCACCCACTGATTGTCTCCCCCGGTGTCAGGGGTGTATAGCAGCAGATCAATGAGGTCGCCATCAATGTCGTAGAGTCGGATTCGATTGTTCTCCGATGGGCCGGACTCGGAGAACTCGACATCGAAAAAGTCAATGCTATCGAGACGCACGGCGGTATCAAATTCGATCACAAACTGGCCGGCCGGACGACTGCCTTCATCATCCGGGGTGGTGCAGCTGAATGCGTCGCAATTATCGTTCTCCTGGATAATGAGCACATTACCCGGTGACAGCATGCCTAAATCGTTGCCCGGTCCAGGCGTGAACGGTCCACCAAGGTCGTAGTCGCCACCGGTCGGGTTCTCGGTATCAAAAACAACAGCCAGGTCGAGTCCGTTATCAAAATTGAACGCGCTGATTGTCGCGCCCAAAATGTTGTACTCGTTGTCAACGATCGTTCCGGCTTGGATATCCTCAAAATCGATTGTGATCGCGAACGACACTGGTGATAACGCAAATGCCGCACCCAATGCGAGAAGGAAATTTTTCATGATTGCACCGATGTATTGATTTTTGTTTGCGCCCGATTCCCCAAGGCACGACTGCCGAAAAGGCTATCAAAGGTGCTTGAGAAAAAGGTGAAGACTGAACGTAATAACGGCGTTTCGTTACATTACTCAACACATCTCACAATAAAAACCAACTTATGACAAATCAAACGGTCGCGACAACATTTCAAATACGTCAGCCGCTCGCTCGATAGTCATCGCGATTACCCGCCACCATCCTCCGCGCCAACTCACCGCACGCTGCGGCAACTACCACATTATGTTCAATGCCGAAACATCGCGTTTTCACATTACGATTTCGGCGCGTGGTACGTTAGGCATCGCACTCGCGCTGTGGACCGTTTTCGGATGACGTCTCTGCCGATCGATTCGTCCTCGGTCCTGCTGCTCACTGATTATCTACGCGCGTCGCGCGGCAATTATTTTGATACGCTTTTTGCGTTTACTGCGCCTTTATATAAGGAACCTCATCACAAGAAGGAAAGGCAGGATGACTCGGGTACTCAACATATTCATCTGTGCACTGCTCACTCACGCAATGCACGCGCAAGCAATTGATTTTGTCTCGAACGACAACGGTATTGAGGAAGCCGAGTTAACACACAAGTGGGCCTACACATCGTCATTGACCAATCCACTGAACAGCGCGCCAAGTCAACCGGCAAGTTCGCGCGTTGCACTGAAAGGTGATGGTGCGGACGCCGATGCCGACGGAATTCCGGATGACGCTGATAACTGCGTGCTGGTGGCGAACGCCGATCAGCGAGACTCCAATGGTGACAATTACGGCAACGCCTGCGACTTCGACTACAACAACGACTGCTCAGTCAATTTCTTGGATTACGCGGCACTCACCAGCGATTTCACTGCCACGGGCGATCTGGATACCGACGCCAACGGGGACGGCGTAGTGAACTTTCTTGATATCGGCCAGTTCCCGTCGTTTTTTATGATGCCACCCGGACCGAGCGGCCTCCAAGGCGATTGCGATTCGCCCCCAGTCGACACGGAGGCGCCGACCGCCAGTTTTTCGCCGTCAACGCTCACGGTGCCATCGGGCATGACCGGCCAGTCCACGTTCACGGCGACTGACAATGTCGGCGTGACAACGGGCCCCAATATCCTGTGTACCAACGGGGGCAGCTTCGATGTGTCGATGAGCACCTTTACCGCCGCCACCGTCACGCTATCGACCCAAAGCGTGTGCACCGCCACGGTCGGTGATGCCGCCGGAAACGAAGGCATGGCGACGCTCACCGTGACGATGACCCCCTCTAACATGGCCGGTGACTGTCCGCGCACACTGCCTGCCGTCTCGACGGGCACGTGTTCCATTACGACGGGCACGGGCAGCGCGGTGCTAATTCAAGGCGACGTGTTTTTCGAGAGCGGACTGCTCACCAATGCCGAGGTGTTAGTTGACGATGGTGACATTGTTTGTGCTGGGTGTGACTGCAGCAGCGAGGCGACTTTTTCAACCGCGACGACGCTGATGTGCACCGATGCCGTAATCTCTCCCGGGCTCATTAATGGACGCGTCAGCGCCAGCTTCAGCCACAACGTGCCGTTCAACAACAGTGAAAAATACTTGCAGCGACACGACTGGCGGCGGGGCCAGCGCGGGTTTAGTCAGCTGCCTTCGGGTTTTGGCGGTGGCTCCGACCAGATCGTGTGGGAGGAGCTGCGCAGCGTCTTGGCCGGTGTGACCAGTGCCGTGACAAGTGGTAACCAGGACGGCATGATTCGTAATCTTGACCGCAACGACGAATTCGCCGGTCGCGACACCACGGATGTCGACACCTTTCCACTCGGTGACAGTAATGGCACACAGCTTATCAATGGGTGCGCCTATCCGGACATCGAAGACGAGACGGCCGCGTTCTCTGCCGTTTGGCGAGTAGCCGAAGGCATCGACGCCACGGCCAGAAACGAATTTCTGTGCTTATCCGGTATTGGCGCTGGCAGCACTGATGTGCTGGAGGCACCGGTGGCAATCGACAGCGGTGCTGGACTGGCCTATGAGGACATTGTGAACACGGTGACGCGCGGCACACGTCTGGTATGGTCACCACGATCCGACACCTCACTGTATGGCAACACGGCGATGGTGCCCGTGTTCAAAGCATCGGGCGCCAAGATCGGATTAGGCACCATTTGGTCTTCGTCAGGCTCAGCAAACATGGCGCGCGAGTTATCGTGCGCGTCGGCTTGGAGCGACCGATGGGGCGGGGTGTTCACCGATGAAGAGCTCGTTAGCCTCGCCACAAAGAACGTGGCGCAGATCGCGGGCTTTGGCGATGTCATCGGTGAAATTGCGGTCGGCAAAGTCGCGGACATCACCATTTGGAGCACGGCAAATCACAGTGATCTTCGTGCCATTATCGATTCTGGGAACGACGATGTCGCCCTCGTGATGCGCGGTGGCCTGCCGCTTTACGGCGACGACAACCTCATCCAAACACTCGTACCCGCGGACAACTGCGAACTAATCGATGTCTGCGGCCAATCGAAACGCATCTGCGCGGAGCGGGAGTTTGGCGAAACGTTCGCTCAGATCACCGCAGACGCGCCAGCAGGCGCCTACCCATTGCTGGCCTGCGGCGCCTGGCCAAATGAACCGTCCTGTCTACCCGCACGCACGACGCCGGATGCGTATACAGGAATTGCGGGTGCCGGCGATGCCGATGGTGATGGGGTCGATGACACCGCGGACAACTGCGTTGGCGTATTTAATCCACCGACGCCACTGGATCCAGGTGTTCAAGCCGACACAGATAGCAACGGACTAGGGGATTTGTGCGACCTGCCCGACCCGGTTGCGCCGATCGGTGGCTTTGACCCACCACCACCACAACTGGTCACTGTCTACGAGGTGAAAACCGATCCGACCTTGACCGGCGAACTCATTACGATGAACGACATGGTTGTGACAGCCGTGGCAAGCAACGGATTCTGGAGTCAGCTCGATTCAAACAGCGCGGAATTTATTGGCGTGGAAAATTCAGGCATCTACAGCTTTACGGCGGAGACACCAACGGTAGCAGTGGGTGATCGCATCACGATTGAACGCGCCAGAGTGAACAACTTCTTTTCGCAAATCCAGCTCAATGATCCCGCCGTAGAGATTGAGCAGAGTGGTTTGTCCATCGTGCCAACCCTACTCGACGCCGTGGCCCTGCAGAGTCTGATTTCCGCTCAGGCAAGCAGCCCATTCGAAGGGGCGTTGGTCACCGTGCAGAATGTCATTGTCACGAACGCCATGCCCCCGGGTGGGCCCGGCGATAGCGGCGCAAACGAGTTTGAGGTGGCATCCGGCTTGCGCGTGGACGACGCGTTGTATTTGATTGATCCACAGCCGCTACTGGGAGAGAGTTTTATTTCAATTACAGGCCCCATCTCATTCAGAAACAATTTCCTGAAACTGCTACCTCGAAATCAAGCTGATGTCATTCGATAATAACCATCACGGGCAGGGATAGGTTCGTTACGCGGTTCCAATCGAACGCGGCGCGTTTTGCTCCGTGTCGGCCATCACTTGACGCATTGGGCTATTCAGCGCCCGGCGCTCGATCGGGCTCGTCGCGGTTTTGTCTCCAACAGATCGCGCGGCGATAGACGCAAACAGCTGTTCAATGCTGCTCGATTCGCCCACCAAGCGGTCCACAATACAGCGACCTAAAGTCTCATACGCGTCGAATTGCGCTTCGTCGAAAAACTGGTTCGCCGTCGATTCATGTGGAAATGCGGCATGCTCCGAAGCATACGCATAGACATTGACCGGTGGATCGTCGCAATGTGACGCCTTGATATAGAGAATCTGGCCGGTCGAGCCATCGGCATATCGAACGGTGCCAATCGCGCAGGGACTGTATCCGCGTTGTACTTGACACTGTTCGACCAAAGTGGATACGTCCATCGAAATCTCCGCGCCAAAGTCAGCTCTTACCCGATCAATGACTTTACCCAGATCAGACAATGTGCACTGAGGATCAGCACCGGCATCACTGGCAATTATGAATTCGCAGCGGCGGCGTACCAGTTCGTAGATACCCAGATTGTCAAACTGACCGCCGTCAGACAAATGCACTTTTCGGCACGACTCGTCGAGGCCGGCAGAAAGGATTTCGCGGCCCACCAATGTGAACCAATCGGCGCCAACAAATGGCAAGGCACCTCGCGCTGGATTGTCAGCCCAATAGCCTAGTCGACAGTTTAGCAGCGACATTAACACGCTAAGGGAGCGAGAACGCACGAGGCAATTATTGGGATCGACTGCCGCGCCCGATACGGTCGCCGCCGCCGACAGACTCAGTCGACCACCAAGGTAATCACTCGTGCGCTTGAATCCGGTTGCATGCCCCCCGCAGTAGAGTGACGACAAAACAAAACTGCCGCCTTCTCGATTGCGGCGCTTCGCGTCTTTCGATGTGCGCGTATTGAGCGTGCAATTAATCAGATGCAACGGTGCGCCACTATACGGCGTCATAGATTGCAGGGCATCTTCCAGCCCCGTGTCTTTAAGTTGACCACTTCTGCTTTGACAGCTCGGTAAGAACGCCCGCGCAATGCGTGCTCGGTAATAACTGTGCATCGACACCCAGTTGGTGTCGCAAAACAAACCGACGACTACGCCGACGGCGAGTGCCGCCCAGTACAAGGGTGAGGACAGCAATCCGGTGTGGGCAACCAAGTGGTATGAAAACAGCGCGCTGCCCGCAAGCACCAGTACCAACGCAACACCGGCGAGTCGACGTCTGGCGGCTGGGCGGTGTTTTCCACGCATTGCACGCCACGCGGCGATCAGGCCGCCAGACAATGGTGCAAGCCATGTCGCATGCTGTATCGACTGGAGGTGTGTGCCTGAGGCGAGCCGTGCCAGCAACCATTCGTCGACCAGTGTCAGAATTGGAATGAGACCCACTGCCCCGACCACAACGCCGAACTTTAACGCGCGACCCATCCAACGTCGAAGGCGTAACACGCGCCCGGCCGTTCGCCATCGCCGCACGCCGCTCACCGCCGCGTAAACCAATACCATTATCGCGTAGCTGGCAAAGCACAATAGCGATGATAGAAGAAATAGTGAATAACCATCGTGGGTGGCGGCACCAGCTGGGAGCGAGGCGTAGCGCTCGAGCGGCCAACTGATCGACAGAACGTCGCGACTCATAATTCCCATGAGCAGCAACATCACCGGTAAGAAAACAAGAAGATTGAGCAGTGTCGACGCCAATATTGAGGCCGCCAGTGTCCAACCACTAAAACCGGTCTCGCTTATCAGGTACTTGCCATGGGCGCGCAGCCAATTGAGTAATGGTGTTTGCTCGCTGCCCACCGGCGTGTCAAAGAGCGGCGCCGTATTGGATTGCGGCGACTGCCGATGATTGAGTAAGCGGGACACACATGCCCCGATATAGCCACCACCGGAGACGGTAGAAAGATAATCCACTCGACATAATAAGCCATGGCGATCGAGGCTATTTAGCAAACCGGCGTTAAAAGTCGCTGACCGAATGCCACCACCGGATAAAGCAAGACCGACGCGCGGTGCGTCGACGGCCTGCTTGAGCGCTTCGCGACGTCGTTGAGTCCACAGCTGCTCGTCGGCCGCAACATCGTCAAACGAATGGGTGTATGAGGCGGGTTGTGTAAGCTTACGCATCAATTTGACCTCGCAACGGTGAGCGTGTCGCGGTCGCCACTTAAGCAATCATGTGGCGTATAGTTCACGTTCGTGGGCGCTGCATCGCGATGCACCTTCAAATACTCAACTAAGCTCCAACGCTCCTTGTCGCTCAACAGCGGTCCAATGACTCCCGGTGGGAGCGGCTGATCATGACGTTCAGCCCATTCGTTGGCTGTTGCTGAAAAGGCATGTCCGGTATTGCGGTTGCCCGCGATCGATGTGTCTAGCCAAAAGCCACCCTCGCCGCGCGCTGATGGCTCAGTGACATAGCCGACATGCACGGGATCAAAATCACGCCGTCCCACAAAAAATCGACGAGTGCGTTGTTCAGGCGGCAGAAGCATTTCATACAGGGACGGCACAGACCCGTTGTGCAAAAACGGTGGCGTGGCCCATACGCCCTCCAAGGGACGTGGTTTATAACCCGCCACCTGTTGCGGTAAATCGATTGTGCCGAAGCCCTCCAAACACGTTTGTTGGGCATAGCTAATGTTGTTATCACGGTAGTATTTTTGTTTGATCATGATGCCAAGAATATTGAGGCCTTCGCCTTCGCTGACCGACGACACATCAATGGCGGCGAGCGAGTCTTCAAGATGCTGTTCTCCAAACTGTATGTGCCACCGTAGCCACTGCTCATGACACGCCTGGTCGCACGACCGTTGCGCGTCGGGCGGGTTCTGTCGCGAGTGCTGTGTTTGAGCGACACTGAGTTCGTCAAGCGCCGAGTCTATGGCCGCAAAACTGCGCCGTGGCAATTCGATGTCGCGCGCTGTATCGGGATTGGGATAATGTTGAAGTACGTCAGACAGTGCACCGACGGCGTGACCGCCCTTCGCACGCAGGTCGATCAGCTCTGACAAGTGATAGCGCATTTCCCTTGACAGATAGCGCACATTCAATGGCCGGAGGGCCGCCGCAACTTCGCGTTGTGTGAGTCCCGTTGGCGTCAGGTCATAGCGTCGCTCCACAAATCCGGTGGCCGCAGCGGGGTCTGTTCCAATATGCTCGACTGGGATGACCTCGATGAGCCATTCCATCGACGCACTCGGCTTACCCGGCGCGTTGGCCTGTTGCCGGGCGGGCGATGCGACATGCGGACCGTGACAGCCTTGGCAGTGCTGCTCAAACAGCGCTTTGCCTGCTTCGGCGTTGTCGGCATCGACGTCACCGAACACCGCTTCGGGCCAGCGAGGGGGTTGCAGTGTTTGCAGGGTATGCTCGATGGTCTGCAGATTCGGAATACTCGTTGACGAGCTAAAACGCTGCTCAGGCGGCAAGGGTCGGCCGTAATCGTCGGTGAGCAATACACGTGCTCCGACGCCCAGTGATTCACCTATATTTCGCGACAGCGGTTGACGCACCGAACCGTTATATTGCACCCAGTCGAATTTCCAAATGTTCCACACATATGGATAGCTCACGGGCGCATCCCCGACTTGGTAGTTGGCCGCCACTAAGTGGTCGCCAAACACGGTGTTCGCAATACGGCTTAGCGCATCGGTACGCCCATACCCCTCTTCGACGGGATATAAGTGGCGCAACGGATTGTTTTGCCCGCTCGACATGAGGCGCTTAATGGTCGCCGATAGATTGCGTTTGAGTTCCGTCTTCCCTTGCGGGTAGCTGTCACCGATCACATTACGGCCGAAGCGATCAAACTTCATCGGGTTGTAGCGTGTGCTGATTAATGAGGCGAGCAATGTGGAGGCAAAACTACCGCGCTCTACACCGGCAAAATCATGCATCGCCTGTCCACCATCGATGCGCACGGCCAAATGTTCGCCATCGCGTTTATAGTGAATTTCGCCGCTGTGACAGGCGGCGCAAGTCAGATCCAACATGTACTCGCCCACGGTTGGCTCAAAATGCCGTGCAAAACCGACGGGCAGTTGGTGTGGGTTAGCCGCTGTCGGCTCAGGGTCAACAAGAAATCGCCATGCTCGCATGTGGTCGGGGTCGGCAAACCGTTTTTTGCCAAGTGGCATTTCCAGATGGACGAACCAATCGTAGCGAAGCGCATCATGGGTAGCGCCTTGTGGCAAGGTCGCGCCTTGCCCGGTGTAGTAATAGGTTTGTCTACCCGGAGAGTCTACCGACTCCGTCCAACCCTGATTTAGATAGACATAGCGATCGACAGGCTCAAGATCGGGTACGGAGTGCGCGGGTAGGCCCACATAGAGCACGAACGCGCCGGTCGCCAGCGCACCGAGCACTAGCACACTTGCGAGTAATCTTCGTATCCACTTGGCCATTTCTGCGTCGAACCCTCGCCTTCGCGTTTGTTCGTTCGAGTGTGGCAAATGGACTCACGCGAAACAGGACGCGCATCACAGACTGGCACCAGGGTTTTCACTGATCGCCAAAAACACGGGTTAAATCACAGGGTTTTCAGGAAATTGAGCAAATCAGTTTTGCTCGGAGGAGGTAATTCGGTCCCGAATACATGTCCAGCGTTGCTGTTTCCAGGCAGTGCTGTATCAAACTGAGCATCGCTCGTAATACCCGTATTCAGACCCACGCGCGTCGCATCGAAATGGTGGCTGATTGGAAAGCGTGTCGGTCGCTCATCGGGCGTCAAGAGTAGATCGGCCAATGTGGGCACCGAGCCGTTGTGCAGATACGGTGCACTAGCCCAAATCCCATCGAGCGAACGCGCCTTGTAGTAATCAGGGTGCTGATCGATTTGATCTTTGTACACCTTGTGATACCCCTGCGCGGCGGCGCGAGCGGCTTTGAGCGGGTGTCGCAACGTCGCGCCGGTGGCGGCATGCACAACAAGATCGATACTTTGCGCGCGTCGTTCAAGTGTCGGCCCGGCAAATACGGCGAGTTTTTGGCCTTCAAATCTGCCACTGGCGGCCGTAGCTTCAAGAAAATTATTAACCATGCGTGCATCGGTTCCCACCACGTCGACCGGCGTCAGCGCGACTTTCACTTTGCGCTTGGGATCGTCGCGGTCAGTGATCGCATGACACGACTCGCAGTGTTGTGCGTAGACCTGTTCTCCCCGTTTGACGCTCTTGGCTTCCGGCTGCTCGAGCAGGTCTTTCGGCCAGCGTGGCGACTTAAGCGCGTAGAGCCACTCCTGAATGCGACCAAGGTTGTCAAAATGCACGCTCGAGGGATACCCCAGTTTCGCGTTGTGGCCTGTGATTTCTAACTCACCAAACACCGCGAGCGCGGTCGTCACGTTTTGAAAAAGTGGTCCGGGACCCGCATTTGGCGCCGACCCATTCCATTGCACTAAATCAAGGTGTGGCGCGCTCCACAACACGGGAAAACTGACCGGGGCATCCGGCACATGACGATTGGCTGGGCTCTCCAGAAACTGCACACCCACCGCGTTAAAAATCTGCCCGAACGCATCGAGTCGCCCGGGGCCATATGGAACCGGTGTTTGGTTCGTCCGTTGGACGTTTCGCATCTTTTGCGCCCTTGCGACTAGGGCGTTGCGCAACGATATCTGTTCTGTCTCAGCAACGTTGAGGGCGTTTGCGAATCGCGCAAACTTATCGTCATCACTCACTGTCGCACTTAGCGCCTTAATCACCGAGTCTTCGAAACGCTGGAAATCAAACAGGCTCTGCCCACCGTCCAGACGCACAGCTTGGGCATCGATCATGACCTGACCCGTGTGACACGCGGCACAGCCAAGACCAACCCAGCGTTTACCGTTGGGGTCGGTATCTTGGGTGAATCCAACGGGTAGGCCATCGGGATTCAGCATGGACGGACCCGCATTGAGCAACCCAAACGCGGCCATATGACGAAGGTCGCGAAACGGCGCGCTTGCATGTGGTTGTTCCAGCGCCAAAAACCACTCATACGGCATCAGCCGCGATCCGAACGTCGTAAACCAAGACTTTTCTTGGATAGACGCGCTCCAACCCTGCTCCAAATTAATTGCGCCCATGCCCTGCGGAACGGGATCGCCGCTCACAACGACCGGATCAGAGCGCGAACACGCCGCGAGGCAAAGCGTCGCAACAAGCATCAGAAGTCGTTGATTTGATTGATTCATTCGGGAAGTGTAGCCTAAGTCACGTGCCGACATAGCGACGCCAATCACATTAAGTGAAATTCGTGTCGGCGGGTTCCAGAATCGATCAGCGAGTCGTCTACCATGCCTTGCAGCGTTCGTAACACACAGATTGCTCTCTTTCTCGCCATGTGGTTACTGGCGGGGTCCGCGGTCGCCGAATCGCTGACGATCAGCGCTCAGGCGCCCGAACAAAATGCCACATCGGCGCTACTCTTCTTCGAAGACCCCGAGGGTTTATTAACGTTCGACGATGTGCGCACCGCAGAAATCGATGCGCTCTTTGCATCACACGGATCCGATGGTCCACAGATTGGCTTTACTCCCTCTGCCTGGTGGGTCAAGCTCACGCTGTCGAATCCAAGCGCATCAGCGCTGAGACTGTACTTGCGCCAAGACTACCCGCTCATTGACGAACTGGATGTGTGGGTACCGAACGCCAGTGGCGGCTTTGTGCGCATGCAAGGTGGCGACCGGGTACGCTTCTCAACGCGACCGGTTCAACATCGCAATGCGCTATTCCCGATTGAGCTGGCGGCCCGCTCCGAATCAACCGTGTACCTGCGATTCGCCTCCGACGGACCGATTAACATTGGGCTATCCACTCATCTTGATCAAACCATGATCGAAAAAGTCAGCGTGAGTGAGCTCGGCATCGGCCTGTATTTCGGGGGCTTCCTAGTGCTGGTCTTTTACAACATGTTCATTTTTGCCGCCGTGCGAGATCGAACATTCATTTTTTATCTGCTTTACCTTGTAAGCTACGGCGCCTACTTTGCCGTGCACAACGGCATCGCGTTTCAGCATCTTTGGCCTAACAGCCCGTGGCTTGCCAATCAAAGCCTACTTGTGCTGCTGGCGATGACGCTGTTTTTTGGCCTCATGTTTTCCATGAAGTTTTTAAACATACGCGAACGCTCCGCGGCTTATCTGCGCATTGGTACCGCGTTGCTTGGCATCATCGTTGTGGCGTTCTTATCCATCTTTGTACTGCCCTATCAAATGGTCATCGTCGCACTCGCGTTGCTTTCGCTAGCGACCACGGTGCTGATCATCGCCATGGGTCTTTCAAGTCTATTCAGCGGCTATCGCCCGGCCCGCTACTTTATGTTGGCGTGGTCGGCTTTATTGATCGGCGTGGTCGTCTACATGCTCAAGACCTTTGGCTTACTGCCGCACAACACGTTTACGCACTACGGCTTTCAGATTGGCTCACTTATCGAAATGACATTACTGTCGGTCGCGCTCTCAAGTCGCGTGAATGATATGCACAACGCGATCATGCAAGACCCACTAACCGGTGTGGGCAATCGACGTCAACTTAACGAACTGCTCGATCTTGAGTTTGAACGTGCACAACGTACTGATGCCCCGCTCGCACTGATCATTGGCGATATTGATAACTTCAAACAAATCAACGACACGCACGGCCACTCCAAGGGCGATGAGATCATCCATAAGGTGGCCACGTTCTTTAACGACAGCGTGCGCAAACAAGACACCGTGTGCCGCTACGGCGGCGAGGAATTTGCGATAGTCATGCCCAACACCAACGCGTTCGCCGCAGAAGTCATTTCCAAACGCTTGCTCGAGGACATTGAACGGAGTGATTTCGGCGGGGTGCCAGTTACGATCAGCGCCGGACTATGCAGCATCCCCGAGCACCAGTTTGACGACGCCAAAGCGTTCTTCGACGCCGCAGACCAAGCGCTCTATGACGCTAAACTCAGCGGGCGTAATCGAGTGATGGTGTACCGGCCCGGCGAGGCAGACTCGCTGAAGGCGTCCTAGAAACGCAACGTCAAAGTATCAACAAGATTCCACACATCGACGCAACATCGACAAATTAATCTTTCACGCAATCAAAACAATAATCTCGATTCTTGCTCGTTCCTTATGTCAGCGTTAATGTCACCAGCCTGCACGCTTGTGTATAGTGCGTCTACCGCTCATTGGCCTATAAGAGTGGAGGTTGATGAATCGCTGATCGTCATTTACTAGAGATCGGACGCGTCGTAAATCCATCTAACGAATTGCCGGTCTAAGCTACGAATACAATCCCAATTTTGTTGAAGTGTTGTGGCGAGATTGTCTGCGTTTAAGCCAGCCGATTCCCAGGATACACATGGTTTCGAATTTAAAAAAAGAATATTGATAGCCCCATCTGCGTTTTTGGTAAATTTAAGCTGCACCGTGAGCGCCGAGCGATTTAGCAGGCTCAACCGGGGAAGAAGACGGTTAAGAAAAGCCAAATAGTCTGCTGGATCAACTTCAGGCGTGTTAACAAAAACGATATTTTTTTCGCGCCGTAAACGAGATTCAACTTCGAAGATGCCAATGGCCTTTACTCGGCGCGCACCCTGAAGCCAGTCCCAGTAGTCATCAACATTACTTAGCGGCAGCTCAACCACATGAGAATAAACTCGACGAGTCAGCCCTTTACCCGGCACAAGTGCCACCACGTTGACCCGGTCGACGGAGCGAGCAATTTTGGATCTAGTCGGCTTGTCAAGAGCATCTCTTTTCCGTAATAGAATACGGATCGCCTCAACATATTCGGCGGGACTTATAGCTTGGTCACCATCTGGATCTTCGTGATGACGCAAAGATTGGGCATGAGTATTACCATTGTAAAAGAGGTGTCGCATTTTGTTCGAAAGTTGGGTATCCAAGATCTCGATCTCTCTCATATGAGGAAGAACACTCTCTTCTAGCTCGTCAGCAATCTGGCCTGCTTTATTTGGATCCACGAACATAGTCGGTATATTCGACGACCTAACCGGAGTCACATAGCGAAAGGCACCACCTTCTTCAAATAGTCGGCGCATGGTTTTGATCGTAATCATCGACTTTTCTGAAAGCTGCATTGCATCTATTTTGATCGGAGTATTGAGTAGAAAATCGCCAAATCCAATCAGGTCGGCCTCTCCATGCTTGTCACATTGATTGCCCGTAATGCTTGCGTCTACCGACGAAAGTTGGCGTTCAATTAATCTTCGCGTGTAGTGAACATCCACATGGAGCTTCACGCGCCGTTTCTTTGCGAGTTGGTGCTGCAGTCTAGCCAACTCAAGGCCTGGACTGTTACACCGTCCTAGGTATGTGAGAAACTTACCTTCGGGGTGGCCAGTTACAAGAACTGCGTTTGACTCAGAATCACTGCCAATAATCGCCAATTGACCATCAGGTCGCTCTATGATGTCTGTTACAAACATACGGCGTAGGCCCGGTCGGAATCGTGCTGCCCAATCGACCGAATAGTCTTTTCCCGACAGACCCACAACCACTGTAGCGAGATAATCGACACCACTAAAAATAAGATCGCCACTTTGGATAGCATGAATCCGTAGATTTTCTAGATAGGCCAGTTCCGGCATTTCCACTCTAGCGGTGATTTTCCTCGAGTCGGGATCGAGCACGATAATAAAAGCGGTTCGGTGGGGGTCCTGCCAATCACCCTTTGTAACGAGTGCAACTATGCCCCTTTGTGTACGGACGGCAGAACGAAATCTACATGGCGAGCAGTTTACGATTTTTCTTCGGAAGGTCCGACTGGTGGTCAGATCATGATATAGCAAATTTGTCTGCTGGTTGGCGAGGCCATCGTACTGGCTCGACAAGGCGCCCTCTTTGTCTGCTAATTGGTCGGGAAAATCAGTCAGTTCGAACGAGCTTGAGCGTTGTGCTCTATCTCCATTCCAGTCGTAATGATACGTTGCTACTCGTACTGTATCTTGCTCTAGAAATTTAGGTTGGGGCGTACCCAACATGAGTGTGAATCCGTCAGAACGCGTGGACACAACCGCTTCTTTAACCCGATGATGGAATGTCATCTTATTTTTCTTGAGTTCCCCATTCGGCGTAGTGGTCCAGAGTTCAATGCGTCCATGCTCAAAATAAGATTCGTGATTGCGATTCAGTTGAAACCAGCGGCCCGGTTCTGGGTAAAAAAATATCAATGCCGGCGCTTTCGACGTCGAATCGATGCCAATTATTGACCACCCTGGTCGGTCGTATATCTGCTGCCACAGGAGCGATCCATCTGGACCAAACTTAGCAAATAGCGGCCTCCCAGGATGACCTCCTGTGTCGCTGACTCGGGCGTCCGCAATGCCGCTAACCCAAAGAAAACCCTCGACACCTTCTTTTAGAATTAAGCCCCGGTCCGCACCGCGTCCATCCGTTTCTGCTGACCGCGGAGTGCCAAATAATGTTAGCGCGCCCGCATCAATGTCGTATGCACAAGTCTCTCGTATTTGAACAAGTGTCAGAATAAAAATAAGAAATTGAGTGCTGCAACGCATTATGTTTGAGCAAAGCCTTATGCATTTGGGCTAAAGAAAATGAAGTCGCAGTTAACTCTCGTAACGAGACCCCGCCCTAAGCCGCGACCGAAACTGTCGCAAGACTCAGCTTAAGCCTAAAACAATTTAGCTCATCCGCCCTTCTTTCGCTCTTTTTTTACCTTTTTTTGAAACTAGCAGTGTATTCATCAGAGCACCGCAAAAACCTTATTACTCTAAGAATACAAGGGAATAGCCACCTAATTCACAGTTCGGTGAAGGGTCTTCTATTTCATTAACGAAACGAAAAGAGAGAAACGTGCGCGTAACGTCGGGCGACTTAGGCCAATCGAGGAGCAATCGCTATCAAGTTGTGACTCCAATCACCCATTGGCGATGAGCCGCTAAAGAACGAGTTTCCTAAAACGATGTTGAATCATCTACATCTTGAAAAAACGCCTCACTCCAAACAGCCCAGCCACACTGCTTAGTAAAAGAAAATACGCCGAGGGGACCGGTACAGGCACGATGACGTTTGCACCACTGATGCCACTGGCCAGCAGCGCATCACCAATCGGCTCCGCACTGACATTCAACCACGGATTAATACTCGACTCTTCAAGGCAGAGCGTCATACCGCACGGCGTGGCGCTGGGATGGGTGGAATCCAGAACCAAGAAGGTAAACGTACCAATCTCGCCAGCCGACGTGATGCCGCCAAACACGCCTTGCAATTTGTTCGCAGCAATACCAAAGTCTTGATAGAAACCGGGGGAATCCAATGAGCCAACCGGAGAGGCCGGCGCCCATACATCCGGCTGCAGCGGCGCCGCCTCATACGTCACGAACACCAGAGCGCCGGCGTCGTAGATGAGATTCAATGCGCCGCCAAACACATTTTCGTCTGTAAAATCATAGATGACGGTCACACTCACCTGGCCATTGTTACCGTCGTAGCTCAGCGCATCCAGCCCTACACTGCCCGCTAAGGCATTGGACATCCCACCACCCACTAACAAACAGATAAGTACTTGGTGAACGATTTTGCTGTGCATCATCTTCTCCCGTTATCCGCTAGCCTACAGCAAGAAGAACCATACCCAATAATCCAATTAAGAACAGAAACTTAGATTTTTTGCGTCGGACCTTATTATCTTGGACCGCCAATACTTCACTCGAAATACAAGATCTTCATGAAGAACGTTATCAACACTAAGGCATCGGCGTCCAACACGACAAACAAGTCGTTCAACCACACCGAATCATCGACCGACGTTCAGTGTTATCGGGTAGCGAACAAAAACGAACAGCATCGGTTCTTGTCCAAACCCGCGACGCTCGACCGAAACAAGTACCGACTCGACCTTCACCGCCGCTGATTGCCAGGCTCACAACTATCGGCGTATGATCACACTCACTTCCGCCAAGAACCGAAGAACTTCAGGGCACGGTGAGGATGAGCAGAATCGACCTCGTGGTGAAACGACACTCGCTCACAACGAATTTTGACGCGCTGTATTTTTGGGAGGATCACCCGTTGACGTATCTTATTCGCGAGGCGACGCACAGCGACCTCGATACCCTCCTCTCATTTGAGCAGGGCATTATTTCAGCTGAGCGACCCTATGATCCGACGCTCAAGCCCGACCCAATCAGCTACTACGACATCAAAGCAATGATCGACAGTCCAGATGCCGTTGTCATTGTCGCTGAGTTCGACCAGACGATTGTCGCGTCTGGATACGCAAAGCATCGGGCGTCACGACACTACACGACACCCGAAACCCATGCTTTTTTAGGCATGATGTACGTTCAGCCCGAGCATCGGGGTAAGGGCGTTAATGGCAAAGTGCTCGACACACTACTCGACTGGGCGCGAAGTCAGAACCTGCTTGAGGTTCACCTTACCGTTTATCCGGAGAATGAAGCTGCGTGCCGTGCTTATCGAAAAGTCGGGTTTGAGCCGTATATTCTTGAAATGCGTATGGGGCTAGACGACTAGCGGCGTGCCGTATGCGCATTCAGAAGGGTCAGTTGGCGACCGTATTATTCCAATAAACGGAGTGACGACAACCCGTCTTTATAATTGACTTTCAGGCTTTGCCTAAGGCTCGTTAGTCTTCGAGTCTCGAAATCTCGCTCCGACACTAAATTAGCAATTCTCCCTCTCAGCATCATAACGCGCTCATGATCAACCGCGGCCAACACGTCCTTACTTGAACTTGACGGCACATCCGACAGCTGTTTGCGGGTCAACCGTAGTTCGGTCGTAATGAGCTCCAGTCGCTGATGTCCGGCATAGATCTCGCGGCCAGTCAGAAAACCGTGATGATACCGCTGCCATTTCGAATCCCTGCAGTTCGGTAAAGGCTCGTCGCCATGCTCGCCCTCGAACAGGCCCTGTTCGTAGCTGCAGAGTTTTTCAAGGCCGTATTCAAACCCCATTCGGTAAGCAATGGGCGCCGAGTTGCTGCATGCGTACACGGGTTCGTTATCATCAAGCTGCCCACCGGACATGGCGGTCGACGCGCCATGGTCTCGCCACTGATCGACATTGCAGGTTTGAAGCGGCATGGTGGAACAACCGGCTAAATAAAGAACACAGAGTGTGAGTAAGTGACGCATTTGACTATCCGCTCTCAGGAGTTAACGAAACCAATGCGATCAGTGTTGCCCAGCGCAATTACCATAATCTGGAACTGTGTCACAGTTCACAGAATTACAGAATTAGACTAAGTGAAAGTCCGTACTGAGGGAGTACGCTCATTACCCGCAAAGACAATTCTAGGGTTGATAAGGTCAGACGGCCTTACTGTCGGCGTACCGTTTCGGAAAGCGAAATCCGAGTTTTCTTTTGTGGCTTGATAATGCAGTCCGCCGCCCAGAGTGACGAAGACACCCAACACACGCTCAACGGTATCAGCCGTGCCACCGCATGCACGGCGGATTGCTGCTGTAACAGTCTGAAGGCCCAGGATTTTTCTCGTTGTTTTAGTCGTCTTACGTTACTATTTATGAATAGAGTGAAATTCGCAACCCGACACTATTGCCTCACCATATGGCGCGTAACCTGTTATTTTGTATAGATATTCAGGTGCCTGACAGTCATGTGATCAGCGCCAAGGACGTCGGTGCGAGACGACAAACAAACCACCATGGAACACCATTGATATGGAAGCAGACGACACACCAAGCACGAACAAGACCTCCGCACTGTCGATTATTGCCATCGCTATGTCGATGGGCGCACTGTTTGTCTCCGTGCTGGAGGTCTCTGCAATCCGCGATGATCAACGCATCCAGGTTTGGCCTTACATCGGTGTCTACACCAACTACTCCGAGGACGGATTTCGTTTGCATGCGATTAACAAAGGAATTGGTCCGGCTCGGGTCCAAACACTCAAGATGTTCTATGACGGCGAACACGTTACGGATATCGATCAGCTCATCCTCAATACGCTAGGCGAAAAGGATGCGTTCAGCTACGACCTCTATCGGTCCAGCAATATTAGTCGAAGTGTCATGAGCGCAGACGAAGATAAGACCCTATTCGGCGTGCCCTGGGAACCGCGCACGCGGCGTTTGATTGATGACTGGGCAACCAAGGTTGATGTCGTCGTCTGTTATTGCTCCGTGTATGACGACTGTTGGGAATCGCGCCTAAATACGGGCGAGCCGACGGAAGTGTCTAGCTGTCCGGTTCAGTAGCGATCAACCCTAATCATCTTGAAAACCAGCGGCTCGATGCGCAGAGTGCGTGACCACCGAGGTTTGCGCCCACTCACGACGGTGTGAATTCACCACACCGACGAGCAGAATCCGTCAATCCGCGCTTGGCCCACGCAAACAGTGTTACCAATCTGTGATCAATGTAAATTCGACCTGGTATCGTGATAGATTCGCGCAATGGAATGCGCTGGCGAACCGTCACGGGTCTCGCTAATCAAGAGAGTAAGAGGAGTTCTCTACGGCTTATGATGTTCTCAAAACCCAAGATCTCATGGTGTGCAATATCTACACTAGCGGCCGCGTTGTCTATCTCGGTTGTTAATGCGAGCGATCAGAGTGGCAATGCTCAGTTGAGCGAAGAAGCCGCTACTGACAAGGTTTTACAAGATCTATCTCAGTCAATGATAGAGCAAACCTTAAACCGGCTCACACCGGCGCAACTAAAAACACTCGATGAAAAATGTGACGCCGGCGCCTCGTTTGCCTGCGAAACACTGAGCGGTGTCTACAAACGCGGCGTGAATGGACCGAAGGACGAAGCGAAAGAGTTTTACTACACGAAAAAGGCGTGCGACGCCGGCAGCATAATCTCGTGTGGCAATCTGGGCGTCTTTTATCACGACGGTATGGGCACGCCCAAAGACCATACCAAATCCATTCCGTTTCTCATTGCAAGTTGCAACGACCGTCAACCTAACGCGTGTTTTTATCTGGGCTATGCGTACAAAAAGGGCGAGGGAGTCGACACAGATTTGACCAAAGCGTCGAGCGCGCTATCAAAATCCTGCGATTTGAAATTCGCCTTCGGTTGCGGAGGTCTCGGTCAGCTCTATATGGAAACCGCCGAGTCTGATCAGGATATACAGACTGCCATCAGTCTCTATGAAACTGCGTGCGAGATGCCAAAGGGATATTTTGGCTGTTATGCTCTCGGAGTCGAATACCAAAGCGGCGAAAGAGTTGACCAAGACGATGAAAAGTCCTTTCGCTTTTTTCGATTAGCGTGCCTCCATGGGCACAACGAGTCGTGCATTAACACTGGCATCAACTACTATCGAGGCACGGGGGTTGAAAGAGACATGCGCTTGGCAGGCGAGTACTTAGAACCACAGTGTGTAAAACGACACACTCTCGCGTGTCTATACTTCGCTTATCAATTAAAACTCGGTGATGGCGTACCGAAAGATCACGGACGCGCGTTTTCACTTTTTGTTTTGAGCTGCAGTGACGGGTTTGCAGATGGCTGCTTCGAGGTCGGTCTTGCCTATTATGACGGCCAGGGCGTTGCAATCGATCGACAAAAAGCTCAGCAGTATTTTGATAAATCGTGTGCACTTGGAATTCAGGAAGCGTGCTAATGCTACTGTCCTGTCACGCGACTGCGACACGCCGATGAGAGATCGCGGACGTATTGATCCGCACAGTAGCCGCCCGTTTTTTCGTTTTTTATTTTTGTCGATTATTCAATAACGTCGGTTTTTACTGCGATATCTACTATGCGCAGCGCAATAATAATAGACGACCGTCGGCTTAATCCCTAGATCAAAACCAGACAACTACCGCCTTTTTGACAGACTGTTCGACGGCGCAAATCACTCCATTTTGCAATACCCAACTCGCCGCATTAAGAATTTCTGAGTGTCTGAGAAACCCTTTTGTCGTATCACGCATCATTACCAGTAGAGGGTCTGTCATTAGCGGCGCCCGTCCGCCCATCGAAAACAGCGAGAAACGGTTCGAATGGTATTTAACACTCCGATTTTCTTACTCTTTTTTGTTTTTTTCCTGCTGATTTACGGCGTGATTTTGGGCGAGAAGAAGCCCAAGCTCTACTTTATTCTTGTCGCCAGCCTGGTGTTTTACGGCGCCTGGAACTACCGGTTTATTCCGCTGCTCGTCGGCAGCGCCGTGATTGACTATTACTTGGCACTTGCTATCGCCGCCGCACCGGCGCATCGCAAACGACTGTTTTTAACACTGTCGGTCGTCATGAATCTGGGCATTCTGGCGCTGTTCAAATACGCCGACTTCGCCATCGAATCGGCAGGTGAGTTCTTATTACTGTTCGGTGTCGAAGCCTCGTTACCCACGCTCTCCTGGATTCTCCCAGTTGGCATTTCGTTCTACACCTTCCAAAGCCTCAGCTACACAATAGACGTTTATCGCGGCGACATGGAACCACGCCGGGGACTCGCTCACTTCACAACGGCACTCGCCTTTTTTCCCCAACTGGTTGCCGGACCCATTTTGCGCGCGCGTCAGATTCTTCCGCAGTTTCATTCGCTGCCGGTGCCCACCTGGGAAAACGCGCGTCACGGATTTTTGCTGATCACCTCTGGGCTGTTCAAAAAAACCATCGCCGACTTACTGGCGATACCAGTCGCTCACGCATTTGATGGCGATGGACCGGTCAGCCTGCTCGAAGCCTGGACCGGTGCGTTGGCCTTCGCTGGGCAGATTTATGGCGACTTCGCCGGCTATACCGACATGGCGATTGGTATCGCACTGGTCATCGGCTTTAAGATCCCACCCAACTTTCGACTCCCTTACTTCGCCGTTTCACCCGTTGATTTTTGGCGTCGATGGCATATCTCGCTATCCAGCTGGCTACGCGACTACTTGTACATTCCGTTAGGCGGCCGCAACAATCGCTACCGCAATGTGATGATCACGATGCTGTTAGGCGGACTCTGGCACGGCGCCGCCTGGAACTTTGTTGCCTGGGGAGCGTTCCACGGTGTCATTATTATGGCCACACACTACCTGAGCGGACTCGGTATATTCGCGGCGTTTTCCAGCAGGTCGTCGCGGATGATGACCGTTTTGAAGTGGGCGATTACGTTCTATCTTGTCTTGCTGGGGTGGGTGCTCTTTCGCGCCACCAGCCTCGACGATGCGCTACAGCTCATGATTAACATGCACACCATCTCCGGTCTCCCGGGGTCGGCGCCGACCGCCTTGGTGGTCTTCGTGCTCACAATCGTCGCATTAATCGGCATGCATGTGTGGGACTGGTTTGTTATTGCCAAAGGCGATGCCTTTGAAACCAAGCGCTGGCTGTTTTGGCCCGTGCTCATTCTGATCCAGGCAATTTGCCTTATGACCGGAGAACCGAGTAATGAGTTCATCTACTTCCAGTTCTGATCAAGCACCCGGCACTCGCAAGATTTATCTGCGTATTCTGCTCGCGATTGTGCTGGGCATGGCCACTGCATTGGCCAGCGTGCAGGCATTTGTCGCGGCCAATGGTGCAGGGTCTCGTTCAATACTGGGCCGAGTCATTGAGGCACAAGAAGCCATTCCATCCATCGCGGGTGAAAAAGAGGACCTCGTGTTGGTGTTTGGTTCTTCGATGGTCGAAGCGGGGTTTTCGCCACGAGAATTTGATCGCGATCTCGCGGAGCAAGGCATCGATATAAAGTCTTTCAACTTTGGCTTTGGCGGACTGAATCCGCTCTTCCAGGATTATCTCTCCCGGCGCATGGTGGAACAATTTCAAGCACAGGACCGGCGCATAAAACTGTTGCTCATTGAATTCAATCCGTTCCAAACGACGGTTACTCGCCGCGAAGGTGCTCGCGCACTTGAAGAATCGTATATCGCTCTGCTGGCAAGCCCCAAAGAACTATTCGATGTCTTTATGAAAGATCCGGAACGCGGCCTTCGTATGTTGCAGATTCGGTATCTGCGGGACGGCATCTCGGCTGAAATGATCACCACGTTTTTTTGGGGTGAACCATTTGAACAACAAGCCCCTCGTACTCAACTCGTTCAAGAAGAAGGTATCGCCGAAGCACTCGACGAACTGCAAGCGGAACTGGGCAAACGATTTAGCGACGAATACCCCGACTATGACGGCTCTGACTGGTACTACCCCTGGCAAGGCGGCGGCACCATACAGTCGGAGCGACCAGCGGAAACAGTGGCTCTTTTTAACGACTACTATCGGCTCACCCAAACCGACTTTCGCAAAGACAATGCTCGTTTACGGCGCATTGCCACATCGGATATTGTGGATTTGAACTTCGACCCCGAGCTTGTCGACGCCTTTATTCGAATCGTGAACAACTTCAAGGTCATCGCCGATGACATCGAAATCGTCTTACTCCCCAAAAACCATCGATGGATTGACAATCCACCCGAGGCGCTTGCGCGACAGGCCGACGTCGTTGAGCAAATCAAAAAAGCAACTGGTGTACCGGTACGAGACTTTCAGAAAGTCGAGTCGCTGGGCGACGAGATGTTTTCCGATACAACCCACTTGAACCGCTATCGCGGTGCCGTTATTTTCACGCGACTGCTGGCCGAGCAATATCAACGCACGTTACGGCCCTAACGCGCCAATGGACGCGCGATATTAATCGCAACTAGCGTCGCAGAATCGCCCACCACCGCGCCACGTTTAGTAGGCTCATCAGTGCCGCCGATACGTAAGTCATCGCCGCTGCGCTCAGTAAACGGCGCGCATGTAATTCATCGCCTTCAATCAACACATCGTGTTTCGCGAGCATAGGCAACGCACGCCCAAAGCTTGCGTCAAATTCACTTGGCAAAGTTAATAAGTGAACCAGCACTCCGGTACCGAGCGTCATAAAACCACCCAACACCATCAAGCCACCGGCCACCGGAGTGC
Organism: Pseudomonadota bacterium; assembly: GCA_039028935.1. NCBI lineage: Bacteria > Pseudomonadati > Pseudomonadota > Pseudomonadota bacterium. Next base: position 26,565 of record JBCCHD010000037.1, read on the forward strand.
GTGTTACGGCCACAATTACCGGTGAGGCCATCAGTAAGAACGCACCGACTTTCTGCACAGGCCCAACCAAACGCACCAACTGTGTGCGCAAATGTAACGCTCGATAGCCGGTGGCGTCCTGAATAGCATGCCCGACTTCGTGAGCCGCGACGACAACGGCGGTCAGGGATTTTCCAGAGAAGTTCGCCTCGCTCAGTCGAACCATTTTCTCATCAGGCGAATAGTGATCACCCGCGTCGGTCGCTTCCGTGCCAACGGATTCCAATCCATGCAAGTCCAGCAAACGCCTCGCTGCCTCGCCGCCTGTCACACCATACCGGTCGGCGGGCTCACTGTAGCGCTTCATCACTCTACCCACCCAGAATCCTGGAAGGTAGATAAGGGCAAGCAACACCAGCAAGAAGAAAAGAATGTGCATACGAGGATTATTTAGTGAGTCGTGTCCGAATAGTAACAAGGAGGCATCCACAAGTGGACAATCCCCTACCTGCCCTGGCGCTCGCTGCCATGCTGGACGCGCGGACCGTTTGGCGCGATGTCGTTGTCGGTCAAACGCGTGGGGGAGCGGGTACCGATTGGAGGTAGGGCCTAAAATCAACAGACCGAGTCCCATCGTTAATGGCAAAACCTGTCGTATCAGTAGCCGTATCCTGTGCGAAGAAGGACGCACCAGCCACACTTTTGGCGTACGACCGCGTATGATTCGGGTCATGAACCTCCAACACGCTGGTTACTCATCATGAATGCACTGTCGAATTACCTGATCACCGGGGCGGCGATTTTGCTTAGCCTGAGCGGTTGTGCCACCGCCGATCTCTCCGATGAATACTTCGAAACGGCGGCTCGACAGTTGGACTATGGGGATTATAGCTCGGCGTATCTACTCGAAAAGGCCTGGGATGCCTACAAGAAAAAAGACTACGCGAAGATTCTCGGCTACACGACCAAATGCGTTGACATTCATGGCGACGAAGGCAAGCGCATGAACTCAACGTTATCGGCCTTTGAGCCCGAAGTGTCAGCCGGCGAACTGTGGGCGCTTAATGATGTGGGAACATGCCTATACATCATGGCCAATACGTACGAAGAACTTCAACGCTACCCCGACGCGGTCAGGACCTATCGTCAATTGGCGACCGACTATACCTATGCCCAGTGCTGGGATACCAAAGGTTGGTTCTGGCGGCCGGCCGAGGGCGCGGCCCGAAAAGCCGAGAAAATGAAGAACTGGTGAGTAATGGTGTTCACCCGCTTCCAGGATTCCGACTGACTGTCCCAGGGCGACGCTGCTTCGCAATCTGACCAGACAACATCGCTGAATTTCCGCGTGGGTAACATGGACACAGCGAAGTAATACCTGTCTTTATTGCTTAGTGCTGCCTGAATACAGAGCCCCCACCGTACCCAGCAACAAAACGATTGCAAACGCAATGGGCACGATAACGGCCGATTCGATCCAGTAAGCCCGTACCAAATCATTCGTTGACGTATCAACGGGCGGTGCCGCAACAAGAATATCGAGGCTGGATAGGAATCCAGATTGAGACGTGTTCTCAACGGCAAAACCTTAAAGTACGCCGATCTCAAAGATTGTATCAAGCGTAATTATTTCGTCATGCGGCCTAAAAAGCCGGGTGAATGCACAGGGACGCGATCGCGCTCAAAGAACTTTTTCGACGCGCTGAAACTCCATGCTTTGGGCCACTCAACCGACCGTCTTAGGTTTCTTAGTGGGTGTATTACCGTATAATCACTTGCCCATTCTCTTTTATCTGTTACGCCGTTATTACCGAAACACGGTGGCACCTGTCACTATCATTCCTCAAGCCATACCGCATGCATCACTCGTTTGAAAACCCAACAGCCTCAATGATTCGCCAAGCACGACGGGTGGTGATCAAGCTCGGTTCGTCGTTGCTCATTGACCCAGACAATCGGTCGTTACGCCGTGAGTGGCTACGTCGCTTGATCGACGATATCCATCCAATGCTACAAGATGGTGTGCACGTGTTGATTGTGTCGTCTGGCGCCATCGGCGTGGGATGCCGCAGCCTCGATCTCCGTCGATCGGAATTATCACTCGCACAAAAGCAAGCCGTCGCAGGTGTCGGTCAAGTGCGCTTACTGCAAACGTACGAAGATTTGTTTCAGGCCCATGGCAAGAGCTGCGCGCAGGTACTGCTCACCTTAGAAGACACCGAACAGCGGCAACGTTATCTCAATGCGCGCACCGCCATTGAGGCCATGCTCGAACTGGGCGTTATTCCAATCATTAATGAGAATGACACGGTTGCCACCTCAGAGATCCGGTATGGCGACAACGATCGTCTGGCCGCCAGAGTGGCGCAGATGATGTCCGCAGATGTCCTGATCATATTCAGCGACATCGACGGTCTTTACGACGCTGATCCGCGATTGAACGACACCGCCACGTTGCTGCCACGGGTCGAGACGATCACCCGTGCGATGCGAGCCGCCGCCGGCGACAGCGGTTCGATCGACGGTTCGGGCGGCATGCGCACCAAGCTTGAAGCGGCCGACATCGCGCAGACAGCAGGGTGTCAATTGCTCTTGGCGAACGGCTTACACGCACACGCTTTTCAGCGCTTGCTCGATGGTGCGCCGTGCACTCATTTTGTTGCGCAGGAAACGCCGCGTCAGCAACGCAAAGTGTGGATTGCATCGAGCCTGAATGTGAAGGGCACGATTATTGTGGATGCCGGGGCAGCGAGTGCGTTGCGAGACGGTGGTAGTTTATTGGCGATAGGCGTTCGTGACGTGCGCGGCGACTTTAGTCGTGGCGATACCGTCCGTGTCAGCATCGAATCCGGGCAAGAAATCGCGCGCGGCTTGAGTGCATACAGCAATAAAGAAGTCGCCAGTATTCAGGGCCACCATAGCGCGTCGCTGACTGAGGCTTTAGGCTACGATGGTCCGGCGGAGGTGATTCACCGAGACAATTTGGTCATGCACACTCAGTAACGCATCAGCAACATCTCATCCTTCTCCCGTCAATCACTCATCTGACGATACCTTGGAATAACGCTCACCGATGAACGAACTTGAACACTATATGAACCAGCTCGGCCAACGCGCCCGCTTGGCCGTCGCGGCCATGGCGCGCGCCAACGCCGAGCGCAAGGCACAGGCGCTCGCTGCGGCAGCAGACGCCATTCGTACCGATTCTGAGTTGATCTTGATCGCCAATGCGAAAGATCTGGACCACGGTCAGAACAAAGGACTGAGCGAAGCGATGCTGGATCGATTGCTGCTAGACGCCGAACGCATCGACGCCATTGCCGACAGTGTGTCGGCCATCGCCACAATGGCGGATCCCATCGGCGCGGTAATGGATTCGTGGGAGCGACCTAACGGTCTAATTATTGAACGCCGCCGCGTACCGCTGGGTGTGATCGGTATCATTTATGAGAGCCGCCCCAACGTCACCGCAGACGCCGCGGCGCTCGCCGTAAAATCCGGCAATGCGGTGATCTTACGCGGTGGCTCCGACAGCCACCATTCATCAATCGCCCTGCACGCGCCGATTACGACAGCATTGGCCGCTCACGGCTTACCCGCCACCGCCGTGCAGCTGGTCGAAACAACGGACCGCGCTGCCGTCGGTATGATGCTGAGCGGCCTTGATGGCAACGTTGACGTCATCGTCCCGCGCGGCGGTCGACGCTTGATTGAACGCGTGCAGCAGGACGCACGTGTGCCAGTGCTGGGGCATCTCGAAGGCATTTGCCATGTGTATGTCGATCGTTCCGCACGCAAAGAGATCGCGCTTCCGGTGGTGGTCAACGCCAAGATGCGTAGAACAGGAATCTGTGGTGCAGCCGAAACGTTGTTGCTGGATACGAACGGTGACGAGGCCCTGCATCGTCAACTACTGAGCGCGCTGCATGACGCCGGATGTGAACTACGCGGCGACGCTTTCGCGCGCGGATTACATGAAAATGTTCAACCCGCCAACGACAAAGACTGGGGCTGCGAGTTTTTATCCGCGGTGATAGCGGTACGAGGCGTTGCCGGCGTAGACGGTGCGGTTGAACACATCGCGCGCTACGGGTCCGGCCACACCGAATCGATCATTGCGCAAAAACCCGACACGGTAGCGACGTTTTTAAATCACGTTGATAGCGCCATCGTGATGCACAACACCTCGACTCAATTTGCCGACGGCGGCGAGTTTGGCATGGGAGCAGAAATTGGTATCGCCACCGGAAAGCTACATGCACGCGGGCCGGTTGGCGCCGAGCAATTGACGAGCTATAAGTATGTGGTGCATGGGAACGGACAAATACGAAGTTAACACGGTAGGATCGATTTAGATCGGCCAAAGGTTTCCGTACCGACGCAAGACTTATCGATTACTATCTTGTCTTTCTTACTCTCCGTCCTACTCCCCACACTTGGAAAAATCGATCTGCGGCGACATTGGAATAATCCTATACGAATACGGGATACGGAATACGGAATGCAGAATTTTGAATCGAGATCACCGGACTGCGATCACGGCACATTCTGGCCAATTCCTTTCGGCATTCAGATGCACGTTCCTCTTCGCCGAACACTATCCCTACGATTCTTGGCGCAATCCGGCTAGTCCCCGGGCGCAACCTCAAGCTGTGGAAGAGTCGTATCAATATCCACTACGCCGTCACCGTTTGCATCGATATCGCACGCGTCGCCGATGCCATCGCCATCGAAGTCCGGCTGGGGTTCATCCGCGGAAGGTTTCGGATTAGGCACGAGCGGACAGTTATCAATCAGGCCCACGTTGCATTGATATCCGGTAAGGCGATCGGGCATGACGCACTCCGCTTTGTCCCCGTCCACATCCTGATCACAGGTGTCGCCAACCTGATCGCCATCCATATCTTCCTGCGCGGCGTTCGGAATCATTTCGCAATTGTCCTCCGCATCGGGCCAACCATCGCCGTCTTGGTCTATTATCGGCCGCACGTGCAACGCCTCGATATCTACCGCTCCCGTACTACGTAGTCGCAGCGACTGCGGTCCCTCGGTTAGCGAAATAGCTGGCCCGGCGCGCCATGCGAAATCTGAATCACTGGATGATGCAAACGACCAAGCTGCGGTATTGGAAAACGCAAGCGTTGTCACACCATTGCGATCGGCAACCGCTTCGGTCCCGCCACTCGGCGAGGTGTAATCAGTCAGCAAGCCACCTGGATTTTGGTGTCGAACTGACGCCTGCAGCCGGTATTTACCTGCTTGCGGTATGTTGAGTGTAAAACTCAGCGCGTCGGTCGCCGAATCCAAGGCCGCGTACCGCATGACATAGATTCCATCGGTCGGAAGCTCACTGTAGGTCTCAAATTCCGTGTTGGCACTGGCGGTCATTTCTTGGGCCAACAGCAGTTCCTGGCAGAGTGTTTCGGAACAACCGTCCGAAAAGTTGGATCGAATACTGCGCAAAATTGGAAGACTAGTCGCCGGCAAAATGCGTTCTCTCGTGCAGCCATTGCCAAAACCAACACAGTGGTGATTGAGCACAGTCATGACTCGGCCGTGATCATCCAATGAGATTTTCCCATCCCAGGCAAGTTGAAAATAATAGTGATTAACGAGCAGCATAAACTCATTGATCCCCCAATGCCTTTCAAGTTCGGTAATCGCATAAGTGTAGGCCTGGTTGGCAAACTGAACCGCCTGCCTTGGAGGCGGAACGGTCGGCTGGAAAGGTGGATTTAAGAGATTCTCTTGCTCCGGCAACTCGATGGAAGTGGCAATCGAGTCGCTAATGACTACCCCACTACTTGTATCCGTCTGCGGGAACGAAATAATGTCGTCCCCTACTTGGCACAGATCGCCTAAACTATTCTTGTAAGGCGTTCGACATTTGTTCCAAGCAAGATCTCGGTACGTTTCGACTATCACCCTCCCGCAATTATAGGGCTGTTGTCTGGCATTGGCGCAGGGGCCTGAGTCTACAGAGTAAACGGTGCTGGCATCCGATAAGATGCCAAACTGTGTATCTGGACCGTGGCCAGAGGTTTCACTAGCACCAAACCGCAGCGCATTCACGGTATCAAAGGCTCTCGCATCGTTCTCTAAAAAACGATACAAGTTGTAGCGATGGGCGTTGTGGTCGGCAAATCCCTCCGCGATGGCCAGACCAAATGGGTTCGATGGAGTGTCGTGATAATCGTACATCAAGTGAACGACATGGCCATACTCGTGGGCCATGGTATACAGATTCTGGGTTTGGCCACGATCTCTTGCCAACTGCACCGTGTTTCGCTTCTTACTCGGCACTGCGCACCCGCCGTTACCACATTGGGAATTGCCGGAAGGCACAATCGCAACCCTCAACGGCTTTGGATCTTTCCAGTCGACAAACGACGAGTAGGACCCGAGTGAACTGTTAGCAAACACAGCAAGATCGTGCTTCCAAAAATACACATTTAAAAAATCATCGTCCGGCGGTGCAATTAAAATCAACTCATCTTGACTGCACGATGCCGTACCGCTAATCACATCGGAATAGGTATTTGTCACAGGATCCCAGGTTGTGATCAAAGGCTCGCCCGCGGCATGACTGGCACCGTGATCGAGTTCGATCACACAATCCGATCCGTCAGCAGTTGCGCTAAATGCAACAGTGCCCGCACTCTCGCTCGTCCTGGGTTGAAGCCGATTCGTATAATTCGATTTAATGACCGTCTTATCGACAAGCGCGTGATTCGGATACTCCTCGTCAAAGACCTCAAACAGAAGATCGAGCTTTTCGTCAAAGAAATAGACTCGAGAATCATGGCGAGAATCAGCAAAACGACTCACTAAGCTGCCACGCTCGGCATCATAGTATCGTTCGAGCAATTCAATTTCTCCGTCCACTAACCGAGACACGCGTGCGATAAGTGCCGAACGTTCTCGCGGCGTTGCGAGGTTCTTGAAGACGTCGGGTGAACTCAATCCACCGACAACGCTAGTCAGCTGGCCCTGCTTATCTAAATAGAGCTTTAGCACGCTCCCGAGGACGGGGAACCCGTTAATCTGAGATTGAATGCGAATCGAATGAGTCCGATTTAATCGCCGGGTTGCGACGCGATAGGACATAGGGTTATCCGACGCGTGAGCCACTTGTTCGCGATACGGCATCGGCAAGTCGGGTGCGACACATCGCAAAAACGCCGACAGCGAGTTGGAATCCTGGAAATCCGTCGCGGCACAATCAGGCGCAAGCTTGTTTCCAACTAGGTAGCGTAGCTGGTCACCCTCAACGTCAAAAAACCGTTCGTCCGGCGACCCTCGCGTAAACTCGGCAACCTGGTATCTCAGGTCAGAAGCGGCATTATGGGTCATTGGCTGATTGACACACCCCACAGAAGCGCCAGTTGCAGCCAACAAAACCAAATGCTTGACAAGCGCTGACGGCCGCACCCAACATCGCGCC
>JBCCHD010000038.1 GCA_039028935.1 Pseudomonadota bacterium
GCCAAACCCGAAGAACTCGATCACCGAGCTTGGGATCGCTTACTTTGAGGCGTCCACAGGTCGCACGTGGGTGTACGCGTATAACGGCCAGAATAACTACGCCAGCTACCTCAGCATGGACTTCCTCGGCTACTTCGAAAACTCGTATACCACCAATGGTTCAGTTGCCACGCTGACGCTCGACAACAGCGAGTTTGAGGGCGCCCTCGAAACCGGCTTTAGTTTTGGTGAGCGCATCGGTATTTGGTTTCACCCCAGTGCCGACTTAAATGTCACCGGCGATAGCATGGGTCTGAGTAACTTTCATGCCCGTATGAATGGTTGGCTTGATACCAACTTTGACGGTAACTGCAACAATCCCAACAATGGCTGTATCACCGCCGTGCCAGAGCCTGCGACACTTGCTTTAGTCGCGATGGGTTTTGGCCTGATCGGATTTAGTCGACGTCGTCAGGCGCTCGCCGTTCGTTAACAAAACGGCGTAACTGATGGACAATCAAGCGCCCACACCGGCTTGCCGGCGTGGGCGTTTTTTGTGCGGCACCGATGCTCGCGACTCACTTTGCGTTAAGCGACTGTTCGTTAAAAAAATGTGAGATCAGCGTATAGCGAGTGCCCTGCGTGGTCTCGAGCACCTCGTGAAGCAACGCGGAGGAAAACACCAAGGCCGACCCAGCTGGCGACTTGTAGCGCTGATTGCCGTATTCCTTGAACTGCACCTCGCCGCCATCATAGTCATCATTGAGATTTAGCGACAGTGCAAATCGTCGATAGGCCGTTGCCGCGCTCACATTGTCCCGATGTCCCATTTGATTCCCGCTGCGCTTCCCGACATAGCGCGCGATATGCAGATCCTCGCGACGGGTGACCTCATAGGCAAACGCTTTTTTTATCATCGGTACGACGCGACCAAAGATCCGTTCATCAAGAAACGCGAGCGTCTGCTGGTCTTTGATAATCTGATCCACCCGATCCTGGCGATTGTGTTCATACACAGGAATTTTGTAGTTGCCCGGCAGTTCGCCCGCTTGCGGGGGGCGAATCATGAGTGGCTCGTCCTGCTCAAATAATCGAATAAGCTGAGCGCACTCTTCGCGCGAGAGCACGGCCGGTACTTGAAGCACCGGCGCATGGGTAGTTGTCCAGTAGCCCGCGCCCGACGAATCGGGATTGCATTCATTCATAGCGGCTCCTAATTCAGCCTCAATGTCTTCTCTTAAATCAAACCACGCCCGCACCTGACGACTCGGGCTCAGCACCACGGCGCGCGAGGGCTGATCCGATGCTTTGTGCACACCAAAACTCGCAAACACAGCCCCGGTGGAGTCACCCAAAATCGGCCAGCGAAACCCGCTTTGATTTTGGAGTTGTCGGTTTGCCGCTCCGTCGCTATCGGCACTCACCGCCAACACCGCCACCTCCATATCGGCCAGTTGATCGCAGCGCAATGCGACGGCCCGCATGATCTGCTGCGCCTGTTCGGCATCGGCTCGGGCGTTGATCAACAGCACAAGCAAGGCGCGACCAGCGAGATGATCGTCATTCATGCCAAGCGGTCGACCGTCTTGATCCCGAAGATTAAATGGTAACGCGTGTGCACCCGGCCACAGCGGCTGAACGTAGTCGCGCAACAGCGTTGAGGCAAGTTCATAGGTGGTGCGAGTGTTATTCATATTCTTATCACCATGCGTTGAAATGGGCGCTGCGCCAACCGATTCAATCGCGCTCCCAACGCCACGTACGAATTTGCAAGCCGGCGACGATCTCATCAAATTCATCGACATCCCGATCGAAATAATACAATGCAGGCGCACGGTACTCGATCGTATAAAAGGCTAAGGGACTGGCCATGCCGTAGATACGCTCCCTAAACCGAACCCCCTCACTGGATCGAAACGCGAGGTCCAATTGAAACCCGTCCTTGCCTGCAATTAGGGCCGGTCCATGACTGAGCACTTCGAGCGTATCCATCGGCATCGTGACTTTGGTATCCGCAATAAACTTTTCCAGTAATACTTGCGGCAGCTGGTCGAGCGAGGACGACTTTTCAATGTGTTCAAACGCGTCCTCATGCAGACGTTTGCGTATCAAAACGCGCTGAATGTCCTCGCCGTCTTTCGTCAGTGTCAGCGTCCGCTTGGCATTGAGTGGCGCGCTGTACCAGCCCGCCGGTACGTAAATCGAAAACACCGTGTTTTTGAGATCATAGCGTTTACTCTTAGACGCCTTCCAGCCCACGCACGCGGACAGCGTGAGTACGATCAGACACAGACATATACCGCGCCAACTCAGTCTAGACAGGCGGATCCGCGACGAACGATCAGTCAATGCAGATAGCGTCATTGGTCCTCCGTCGGGTGACGTTCAAGGTAGTGCTCTGCCCAGCGTCTATCCGGCCCTTCGGGTCGAAGTTCCAAATAGCGATGAAAATAGGGGCGAGCCGCCGCGATGTCTCCACGCTCAATGAGCATGACACCTAGCTTGCTCAGCGCCTCGGCGTAGGGTGGCGTGGCGTCGGCAAGCTCACGATACAGTTGTTCGGCAACCAGCCAATCACCTGTGTTTGCACGTGTTCGATAGGCCTCGGCTAAATAAAAACGCGCGTCGCGAGGAAAAAGGTCTAGTCGATCCTCCGTCTCCAAAAGATGAATGAGTTTATCGGGCTTGCCGGCTTCGGTCAGTCCTTTGAGCACCGCCATACGCGCATTTTTCGTTATGCGCAAAAATCGATCGGCGTGTTCCGCTCCGCGCTCAGGTACCGATAGCGCCAGTTGATTCATAGTCTTCGATCGACGCGTTAGCGAAGGATGCGTTCGAACAAAAAAGAAGCCCGGCGATTTACCCACTTTTTGCTCACGGTTAAGACGCAAGAACCAATCCCCCAACCCGTTGACATCGTAGCCGGCGTCGCCGGCGCGGGAGAATCCGAACGCATCGGCGTCAGACTCCAACCCCTGCGAGTGACGCATAAAGGCCGTCATACCCACGATTGAACCGCCCAGACCGTAGCCGCTCGCTCCGGCGACATTAATAAAAATGTTGGTGCGCGTCGCGGACCGATAAGAACGTCGCGAATGACTCTCCGTGTAATGCGCGCCTTCGTGACCGACAATAAACGCCAATTCCGCTTCATTATTGAGTCTTGCCAACATCCCGGTGTTGATAAACAGCTCACCGTTTGGCAGTGCAAACGCATTGGGCTCGGTGGATCGAATCGCGCGCGTGCGCAGGGTGCCCTTAAAGTCCGGAAAAAGCTGATCCGTTATCGACTGAAGATAGTCGGCCAGCGCGTCATCTTCGAACAATGCGCCCTCGTTGACCAATGAATCAACGAGTTGATCGGCCATGAGTTCCAGGCGCCCGTCTAAACCCTCCACATACTCTGGGTCCGATTCGCTATCGATGCCGACTTGATCCACCGCATCGACGCGGCCCGACGCGCATCCGGTCAGCACAAAAATCAATAAAAGCACCCACATCAACGTTCGATTCATCGACGTTTCTCGTCTCGATCCAAGTCCATGAGGTCACTGTCAGGATAGACGCCCACCAGTTCCTCCAGCACCGCCCGCGCTCGACGCGGGTTGCCCAGGTTGACGCGGGACAGCGACTGCACATTAGCCCACTCCAGCCTGCCGTCGCGCAGATCAACCAGCGCAGCGGCGGTGTATGAACCACCCAACGCCGGAACAACATTGAATGCGCCCGTGCTCAAGGTGGCGACATTGGCCGCAAACATCGCCAGTCGTGCCTTGGTCGACTGCTGTCGTTCACCCACAATCAGGAGCATTTTGTCTGCACCGGACTTTTCGGCGAGCCAGTCCAAACCCTGACCAATGCGAAAGTCGTAGGCCGAACGCTTGTGTTTGAGGTCGCCTTTTTTAATCGACTCGATTGAGCTCTTTAGCACGAGTTCCAGTAGCGCCCGATGTTCGTCCAATGTGATCTGTTCAGCGCGGGTCAGCGTCGGCAACGGCTTTAGCGTAAACGTCGCCGCACCGATGGCATCCGCCGCCTCTTGGAGGTTTGCGCGACCAGCCTGGGTCTTTTGAGGGTGCGGTTCGCGCGTGCTTGCCGCCGTCAAAATATAATGTTCGTAATCAACCGGGAGAATCAAAACCGCGGAATCGGCCGCGGTAGGCGCCATCAAGCCTACCGCCAAGATCGCCCCGAGCAGCCGTCGCACGGTCGCCATTGGACGCATCAAAAACGAGCGTCGCTCACGCGGTGTTGGGATCATAGGTGAGGTGTACACATTGACGACTCGACATGTCAAAGTAAGCGCATCAAGAGAATAGCACTATCTGTTGACGCCGTTGGGCACAAATCACCCTCCGATTCGCCCGACCGCCCTATCACACGCCGCACAAAGGATGCGAAGCACGATGAATGCCCATACCGCACTGCTGCTAATCGACGTTCAACAAGGTCTGCTTGACGCGGCCTATGGCCAGAGAAACAACCCTCAAGCGGAGCAACAAATGCGGGCGTTGCTCGAGCACTGGCGGCACCAGAAGTGGCCGGTCTTTCATGTTCAGCATTGCTCGACGGAGCCGCACTCACCACTGCGTCCTGACCAGCCGGGCGTCGCCTTTCAACCTCAGACCGCCCCCATCGACGGCGAACCGGTGTTTCAGAAAAACGTCAATAGTGCGTTCATTGGCACCACGTTGGAAGCCACGCTACGCGAACAGAACCTCGACTGCTTAGTGGTGGTAGGGCTGACGACCGACCATTGTGTGTCGACGTCAGTGCGCATGGCGGCGAATCGGGGTTTTCGTGTCTTTCTGGTCGGCGATGCCACCGCCACTTTTGAACGCGTGGGGCCCGATGGCCGTCATTACGCCGCAGACACCATGCACGCGGTGAATCTCGCTAGCCTGCACGGTGAATTTTGCACCGTGGTTTCGACCGAGGGCGTGTTACGCTCAGAGATCGAGTCGGGCGCCAAGTAAGACACTCGGTCGAGGATACCCGGAGACGACTGGCCGTTCGCGCCTATTTAAACACCGGTTTGAACGGAGGCCGGTCTCATACCCTAATCGTCGCTGAACGTGGCCGCGGCAAGCGTTCGATTGGCCTGCCTTCTTAACTGCCAGTGACGCAGCTTTCTTAGCGGCCGTCGCAAACGGGTCAGCCAGTCTTTCTGTGCCTTGGGGCGCGCACCGATGTGACTGTCACCACTGAACTCGCTGTCCCACACGGAATACGGCGTGACGCCGTACATCACCTGGCGATGCAACCAAAACATTTTGGTGTAGACATCCGCGGGCCCAAAAAAGCGGCGACTGTTGTGCAATAGCGCCGCCGCCGAAGCAGGCGACAGCATGTAGCCGGCGAGACTGTGCGGGGCCTTGGTATAGCGCCACAGCGTGTGTTGCTGTATTTCCCGAAGGGGTTTTTTACGCGCGCGTGTCTCGCTTTGAAATCGAATGAAGCCGCACGCCTCGATGCACGCATTGGCGGCGTCTATCGCCGCAGAGAAATTGGCGGACAGGGTAAAGTCATCTTCCATGATCACAAGCGGCGCACCGGAGTCAACGCATTGCCGCCAGGCTTTGCGATGACTGGCAAAACACGCGATTTCGCCATCAGTCGCCAGGCGACCGGTGTTCAACACGTATTCTTTTTCCTCGACCCGACCTCGTTCTTCATCGCTAAGTGAGCGTTTGTCGATCGCGTCCATAAACGAAAAGGGCAGGTTTTGCGCGCCGAGTTGACGCGAAACCGCGGCCCGTCGTTCGACCGCGTGAGCAAGGCTAATGACAAGAATCGGCGGCATGTGCACTTCGCAACCTAAGTGGAAAAAAACTTAGGCGGGACGCTATCACTCCAAGGCATCCAACGCCACTTCGCGGTCTAATTCAAGGTATTGCTGCCAACCGTTCCGGTGGCTCGATGGATCGGCATGTTACCGCCGCCTGGTGAACGGTGATGTGAGCGAATAGAGTTCGAGCGGTGGCGCCAGTCTACCGGCGAGGGAGGATTGGTGTGCGTGTCAGGCGGTTTGGAGGCGTTTGCTCACCGCGCCTCTGAGCACGCGCTGCCGCCGTCAAGCAGACCCCTTGCGCCAACGCCGACGTCGACGCAAGGGGTCGATCGTTCAAGCGATTAAGGCGTCACCGCCACATCGATGACGTCCTTGCGCTCAATCTGGCAGGCCACCTTTTGACGTGAATCCGCGTCGCGGTCTTTCAGCGTCATAAACATAGTGCGCTTACGCGTATTGCCCTTGCGGTGCGAGAACTTAAGGCTGTGCTGATCCTGGTCGTAGAGCCCCTGGGCGCTGAGCGCGGCACGGCATTTTTTGAGATCGTCCTGGGTGGAGGCCTGCGCGGGCTGACTCATTAGGGTCAGGGCGGTGACACCTGCGGCGATAAGAGTGAGTGATTTATTCATTTGCGTCGTCTCCAGTAGAAATTGGGCTGCCCGTCACTGGGCATGCCTAACTGTGCGCAAGTCCTTGAATTAACGCTTGTCAAAATCGAAATTCGTTGGTGCATTGCAAAATCGACCGGTGATTTTTACTATTGACCAGCCTTTTATTAGCAAGTCATTGATACTCAGTTTGGGGCTGACAACCGCCCCTTCAGTCATTTGCTTACTTTAGATTGGACCGACGACATGGATGCTCATCTTCTTACAGAAACGCTCATTCGAGGTGCATCAGCAGGGCTTCTCCTACTGCTGGCGGCGGTGCTCTTACGGCATGTTCGCTGTTGCGTGGCGTCGCGCGCAGGCGCGGTCTTTGCACTGGGCACCGCGGCGTATGCCATTCAAAGCTCCGAGACTCTGTGCGCGCACATCGGCGCGTGGGACTACCTGCTCACCTTTTTATCCATGCAATGTGTGACGTTTTTTTGGTGGTTTGCGAATGCGGCGCTGGATGACGATTTCGAATGGCAGTCTTGGCATTGGACACCCTTTGCCGTCCTTTCTGTGCTGATCGCACTCTATTTATTTGTGCCACCGCTGTCCTCTGCCGCTGGCATCGTGGCCAAGCTGATCATGTTGGGTCTGGCCCTGCATGTGCTGTGGATGGCACTCGCCGAACATCGAAATGATTTGCTCGAACAGCGACGCCGCGTGCGTTTGTTGTTCGTTGCGGGCATTGGCATCGCCTGTCTTGGCGCGACATTACTGGAGATGTTCGTCGGCACGGATCAGCTGCCGCAGTGGGCCAGCATGCTGATGGCGGTGGAAACACTGGTGCTGTCATTGATTTTTGCCATGTTCTTGCTGCAGCCCTCTGCACCGCTCATGCGGGCTAATAATGGCAATGCCCCGCCCCAACCCAGCGGCGCTTCGCCGGCGGACACCTATGAGTTGCAGCAGCTCGAATCACTCATGCGTACGGGTTTTTACACGCGCGAAAGCCTTACGATCAGTGACTTTGCGACGGAGCTGGATATCCCGGAACACCGTTTGCGCATACTCATTAATCAACAATTGGGCTTTCGGAATTTCACGGCCTATCTCAACAGCTATCGGTTATCAGACGCCCGCAATGCGCTAGCCGATCCGGCTCAAGCGCGTCGCCAAATCACCCAAATTGCGTTCGATCTGGGATATGGCTCAATCACACCCTTCAATCGCGCTTTTAAGGCTGAACAGGGCATGACGCCGACGGAATATCGCCGTATGGCGCTCGCCGAGCAACAGGTCACGCACTAGTCACACGTCGGCCAGCGTCGCGTTACGCAGCGAGTGTTCAATTTGCCGCCGCACCGGTAAACTCTGACCATCGCCAAGGCGTTTTGCGGAACCGCTATGAAGCGTTCAACAGACACGATCGTGCACGAACTTCAGCAGCGCATTGATGAACTTGAGACCAAAGTGTCTTTCTTGGAATTGGCAAATCAAGAAATGAGTGACGTAATGTATGCGCAGCAACAGGCCATAGAAAAGCGCCTCGATCGTCTGTCCGCTGCACTTGAAAAACTGGAGCAGCCGGATGCGCCGTCCACCTCACTTCTCGATGACATTCCTCCGCATTATTAGTCGCTCGGCGTGTCTGACAGACCGTGCTCGATACGGTTCGACTCGATCCCAGCCTGGCTTGGCAATCGGCGGATTTGCGCCGTCGTAGGTAACCGCCTAGGCGAGCGATTCGAGAAACTGGCGACTGACGTCATCCGCCGGGAAAAACGACTCGATTCGAAGTTCGTCGGTGGTAATGTCCTGCGGGGTGCCGAAGGTCGCAATCACTGAAAACAATGCCACGCGAACATCACCAAATCCCAATTCCAGCGGCAGGGTAGGCATGAGAGCATCATCCGCCTGCAGATCAATGTGGCCGATATCGCCTGTGAGCACTTTTACCCGCTCAAAAAACGCCGCGGTTTCGCGGTCGCTATAGCGCAGCATATCGCGGTGCAAGCGCTGCACAAACGGCGCAACACATTGATCAAAATTAACGATAAAAGGACGGAAACCACGAGGATGCAGAGTCAGTAACGCCAGATTACTTCGGGTTTGCGCGTCCACCTCCAACTCGCCCACGACCGTCATGAGTCGCTTCATTGCGGCATTGGATTGAACAATGTTCCAAAAACGATCGATGACCACGCACGGATACGGCTCTTGTTTGGCAAGAATCTGATCGAGTGCGGCACGAACCGATCGCATTTGCTCATCATCAAGCCCGCGCTCGCGATAGACTTTGGCAAAGCCCGCCGCGGATAACAGCGCGTTTCGATCTCTCAGTGGAATGTCGAGCGCCTCGGCAAGCTGCATCACCATGGGTCGACTCGGACGACTTCGGCCCGTTTCCAGACAGCTGAGATGACGCTGCGACACGCTGGCCATCATCGCAAGCTCAAATTGAGACAGCTTGCGCACCTTGCGCCACTGTCTAACGACGTCGCCAAACACCATTGCGAGCTCCTTAACCTATCGGCGTATTGTCTGTCCTACCGCAGGATAAATTCAATGACCTCCGGCGTCATAGACCTTATCACCTGCTGATCGCATGCTAGGTCACGTCCTTCATCAACCGGAGATTGTGAATGCGACCCATCAAATTATTAGCCATTGTTCTGCTCATCCCGTTTTCGGTTCTGTCTGTTTATGCCGTTCAGCAGGTCGGCTACTTCGGTATTTTTGACTATCACCGTCATAGTCCCGCCGGCTGGCAGGTGTTTAGCGACCTCGTGATCGCGATCCTACTCATTATGGTGTGGATGATCCGCGACGCGCGAAAGACGAACCGCACGGTCTGGCCTTTTATCTTGGCCAGCCTGACGCTTGGATCGATCGGACCACTGCTGTACCTCGCCTTGGGGCCCAACGCTAAATCCAGTGTGGTGACGGCTTAGTTGATGTGCGATCAAGCGCGCGACAATTGCTCGATCAAGAAGTCGCGCACCGCCGGGTCATCGCAAAGGCCAATCGCTCGTTCATACGCCTGACGCGCGTCCTCTGCACGCTGTGCGCGCGTACACAAATGCGCGCGCACAGCCCAATAGGGTTGATAGCTACGCACGCGGTCAGCGGGTATCAGATCCAGCGCCGCCAAACCGGCGGGCGCACCCTCCACTTCTCCCATGGCCGCGGCACGCCCTACCCACGCGGCCAGCGAGGGTGCTTGAACCACGAGCGCATCGTAGAGCCGGGCGATCGTCGACCAGTCCGGTCCGTCTGCGTCATTAAATTGCATATGGTGGCTTTGAATCGCCGCTTCTAACTGAAAACGACCAGGCGCTTTCAGCGCCGCAGCCAATCCTAGATGATGCTCGGCGGCTGCCACGATACGCCAGTCCCAGTGCGCGCGATCCTGCTCGGATAAGGGCACGTAGGCGCCTTGCGCGTTACGGCGAGCCTCGACCCGCGCCTGTACAAACAGCATCAAACTCAGCAGCCCCTGTGCTTCGGCGATGTCAGGTTGCGTGTGCACAAGAATTTGCGCTAACCATATGGCTTCATGCGCCAAGCCATGGCGCCAATCGCGCGCGTCTTCAATTGCGTCGTAACCGGTACCGAACGCGGCGTATATCGCATCGAGCACATCATGCACCCGACGCGCTTGCTCCGCTTCATCGGGAATCACAAAACCGGGCTGCTTCTGCCCAATCTGTTTCTTCGCGCGGGCAAGGCGCTGTCCGAGCGCGGCCGGGCTGACTAAAAACGCGGCGCTCATGTCCTGCGCGGTCAATCCCAACACCGTTTGCAGCATTAGCGGCGCCCGCACATTTGCCGCAATAGCCGGATGCGCGCACAGCATCATCAAGTCGAGTCGGCGGTCGTGAGGCTCGCTGTCTGCCTCCAGACGATCAAACAAATCGATCAGTTCAGGTTCGACCCGTTGTTTGACAGCGACGTGGCGCGACTGGTCGATCAGCGCCCGTCGCGCCGTCGTGAGCAACCACGCATCAGGGGCCTCGGGAACGCCATGCGTATCCCAGCGATCAAGCGCTTTGACAAAGGCATTGCTCAACGCATCCTCAGCCTGGGCGATGCCTACCCCCTGCTGACAGAGCGTCGCGATCAGACGGCCGTAGGCCAAGCGCGCCGCCTGTTCGGCGGCGCGCCGACCTTCAGTGCTTCCCATGCTGAGCACGGTCGCAGTGGCGCGTGGGCATTACTCGGCGTAGTCCGGGATCGGCCGTACTTCTACTGCACCCGACGCCAGCGGCACTTTCGCAGCCCAGCTCAACGCCGCCTCTTTGGACGGCACATCGATGAGATAAAAACCACCGAGTTGCTCTTTGCTATCGACAAACGGCCCATCCTGCACCCGCCCATCAACAAAACGCGTCACCGCATTTGACGAGCGGTCGAGCGGCTCGCCGCCAACCATCGCACCGGCTTCGACCAGCGAGTCAACAAACGCCTGATGAGCGAGCATGACCTTGTCGTGCTCGGACGTTGATAGGTCGTGGAACGTCTCATCATCAAACAATAACAGTGCAAATTTCATGGTGTTCTCCTGTTGAGTGGTGGACGCCAAGACACGTCCTTACCAACAAGACGATTGGCCATGCCCGATTTTGACACGCACGCCCAAAAACGCGTAAACGGTAAGCGGCTAACCGCCGAGCAACTGTTGACGCACAGTCGAGGAGGCCCCCGATTCATCAAGAAAACGCGCGGCGGCGCCCGGCTGAGGGCTGCGGCGCAAAATCTGATAAGACTGTATGATGGCCTGATCGCGCGCGCTCGGGTCGGGAAGCGCGCGCAGCCAACGCGCCGTGGCCGATACGTCGGTTCGCACCCAGGAGTGCGCCACACTCGACACAGCCGTCGTACGGGTGGCGTCATCCGCGCGCTCGGCCCAGCGCGCGGCAGAGGTGGGATCCGAACGCGCCCAGCGTCCAATCGCCGTCTGCACCACCTGTTGCCGCCGCACCGGCGACAACTCCTCGGTGCTGTTGAGTGCAATCTCAGGCTGTTGCATTGCAATAGACTGCAGGGTAGTCGTCAACACCTCATCGTACTGCGGGTGATGTTGAAATTGACGCACCCAGCTGAGCGTTCCGCCAGGATCGCTGGTACTCCGTCGCATCGCAATATCACGAATCAACTCGGTGGTTTGCGCCTCCGGGAGTTCGTATATTAACGACATAGCCAGATCCGGATCCGACTGGCTAACTGCGGTCGCGACCCCCTTTAGCGCATGAACGCGTGCACTGGACGGCAAGCTTTGCGCCCACCTGAGCGCGGCCCGGCCATCGGCTCTGGCCAGTCGCCCAGCGGCTTCCTGATACACCGTGTCTGTCGCCGCTCCGGGCGGTAGTTTGGACACCGCTTCTTGAATGAACGCGGGGTCATTGGTTTGCGAGTAGCCAAGAATGAGACTCACATGGTGCGCGTTCAGCGTTTCTGGCAGCTGAGTCAGCGCAAAATCCAGTGCGCGACGCGGGTTGCTTTGCGCGATTTGCGGCAACGCATTGACAAACACGCGATTGCGTTCATCCGCCTCCATGGTTTCGAGCCACGCCATCGTTTGCTCCGGATGACTATAGGCAATGCGTTGTACGACAGCGGTGGTGATCGCGTCTCGGTCTATCTTGTCGAACGTCATTAGGGCCGCCTGCGCGGCCATCGGATCGCGCGCCACCCATTCAGACATGACGCCTTGGAGCGCGCTCTGGCGTTGTGGGCCTGTGACATCACGCGCGAGTGCTAGCGCGTCATTGGGATTCACTTTCGAGTACGTGGCGAGACCGTGGCTGAGCATCGCGGCGCGTTTTTGTGGATCGGGGTGATCAAGAATGTACTGCATGGCAATGTCGGCATCGTCCTCGACCCAACGCGCAACAACGATTTGCAGAAACTGCGCTCGAAGCCGCTCACCTTGAATGGTATTGAGCGCGTCAATCGCGCCGACCGGATCGGTCCGCCCCCATACCGTGGCGACACCGCGCATCGCCGAATAACGCGCGCTTAGATTGCTCAGAGAATTAATATCGGCGAGCGCGCCCATCGGATCGCGATTGGCACGGATCGCCAGCGCCTCACCCTCAATTCTCGCCAGCGCCTGCTGATCCACGAGCTTGGCGGCGGCCCGTTGTAACGGGGCCGATCCTGCGCGCGACGCGGAGGATAAGATGGCGTAACTCGCTCTCGAGCGATAGCGCACGTTTTCGAGTGCATTGGCGCTCGTGATGGCCGCATTGAGATCAAGGCGCGCCCAATCGCCGTAAATAACCGACACGATTTGATCGGCGATATCCAGACCGGACGACAATAAGTACTGGACCGCGCCATTCGGATTAAGCTCCGTGAAACGCGCATACAGAATTCGCAGTGCCGCGAGGCGGTCATAGCGTTCGGCGATCTGCGACGACTCATCAATCAATCGCCTAATGGTCACTTCGTCCGCTCTACCGGCCACGACATAGAGCGCCTCTGTTTGCGTAAAGTCAGTGGGTAAGGTCAGTACGCGTTCAATCGATTGCACATCACCATAGGCGTCGCGGCGTGCACGCTCCGCTTCATCGAGGCGAGCTTGGGTATCGACCGAGGGTGCGACGTTCGGCATCACCACCGCGTGCGCCGCCCGGCCCGACGACGACTCGACGGTTTTTTTTCCTACGGCGTATCCGGCCCACCCTGCGATGCCGACTAACGCAACCACTATGATCAAACCAATGTGTCGCATCTATTGTTCACTCCCTGTGCTGCCGCTCGATACGCGACCACGTTACGCGTTCGCTTAGCTTACCATCCTTGTGATTCGGTCAACGATTCGCCGGAGTGTCCGATTTAGGTCGATTCTACGCCCCAACGAGTGGCCCAGTCCGCCTCCGTTCACGCAAGTTGGCGTTCGTCCGTCGCGCCACTGGCTAAAAAAAACGGAGTGGGTACAATCTCTTACTCACCTGCATTGCCGAGTCATCACGTTATGCGCGACATCCGGACCACTTGTGGCTAAGTTCCTTGACGAACTCAAACGTCGAAAGGTCGTTCGCGCAGCGCTGTCTTACCTAGTCGTTGCCTGGCTGATTGTCCAAGTAATCTCGGTCATCGGCCCGGCACTTGGATTGACTGAGCGGTTCATGCAGATCACCCTCGTGGTGCTGGCAGTGGGCTTTCCCATCGCCATGCTGCTGTCGTGGTTTTTCAATTTTTCGTTCCAGGGTGTGACGCGCGAAAGCGATGACGAACACTCGAGCGCCGTACCGACGAATTCGGGCCGTAGCATTGACTTTGTGATCATCGGTGTGCTCGCTTCGGCACTTGTCGCCGCTCTTGTGTATATCGGCAGTACCGATAAGCCCACCACCGACTACGTCGATACGAGCGTGCTCGCCATTTTGCCGCTTGAAAATTTGTCGAACACACCGGACGGAGGCTTTGTCGAAGGTCTGCACAGCGACTTGCTCGATACGCTTTCGCGACTCAGTCCTTTACAGGTCATTTCGCGCACTTCGGTTCTTGGCTTTCGCGGTTCGGAATCAACCATTCGCGAGATCGGTAATCGACTTGGCGCCGACAAAATCATCGAAGGTAGTATTCAGCTTGCTAACGATTTTATTCGCGTAAAGGTCACGCTGGTGGACGTGCCCAGCGATGCTCGCCTGTGGAGTAAGACGTTCGACAAGCCATTTAATGCGCATCAGCTATTCGGCCTACAGCGCGACATCGCGCTGGCGGTTGCACAAGAACTGAAAGTTGCTTTGGCGCTTGATGAAGATCAACGCCTCAAACAAACACCCACGCAATCCACCGAAGCCTATCGGCTGTATCTTCTGGGCAAACTGCGTCTGGCGGATCGCACCAGCGCGTCGCTTGACAGCGCGGTCACCTACTTCAATGACGCACTCGCACTGGATCCCCAATACGCCGAGGCCTATGCCGGCCTAGCATTCGCCTACAACCTTCAACACCACTACAGTAATCGTACGCTGGACGACATGACCGATCAGGCGATGCCGCTGGTTCAGCGCGCGCTGGCGCTCGACCCAAGCCTGTCCAACGCGTACGTTGTGCTGGCCGACATTCGTTCGTTGCAAAACGATATTCAAGGCGCTGAAAGCGCCTACGAGCGGGCGCTCACGTTAAATGAAAACAATGCGCTTGCCCGACACTGGTTCGGCATCATGCTGATCAACCAGGGGCGTTTTGACGAGGCGCTTGTTCAGCACAAACGCGCACAAACTCTCGACCCACTGTCCCCCATCATCAGCGTCAATGTCGCGCAGGACTATTCTTTTCTGGGTAATGTCGAAGCGGCCCTCGAAGAGTATCAACACACGCTCCAAATCAAACCCGACTTTGTGCCGGCTTATGCACACATGGCCGCGCTGTACGGACGTTCGCTCAAACGTCCAGACGAAGCCGTGCGCTGGCTGCGAAAAGCCTGGGAACTGGATCCCGGCCACACAGAATATTCCAGCCAGCTCGCCGAAACACTGCTCGATTTAGGCGACCATGAGAATGCCGGACGTTGGGCCGACATTGCCTGGGAACTCGGACCGACTCAGTATTGGCCGACGCGCGCAAAACTGCTCCATGCGCTACACACCGAAGATCTCGACGAGATCGCCCAGTACACCGAGGCGATGAACGCAATTACGCGCAACCAATTTCATACCATTATCCAGTCCGCCTATGAGCACGTCGAGCGCGGCGAATTCGATCAGGCGCGCGCGCTGTTCCTACCCAATTTCGCCGACTTGTTTGAATCGCCGCCCAAGGTAAACACCGGCAACTATGCACTGGCCGTTCCACTGGCCGCTGTACTGGCTGAACAAGGTCAGACCGCACAGGCCGAAGCGCTTTTGACCGCCGCATTGGCGATCATGGCGGACCTCCCTCGAGTCGGCTTCCACGGCGTCGAACTCCTCGACGTCGCGGCATTGTCCCTGCTCGGCCGTGAGCAAGCGGCGGTCGAGCAATTGGCTGTGGCTCAATCAAGTAACTGGTCTCACGGCTGGTGGGCGATTCGCACTCAACCCCTCCTATTTAGTGGGATAGCCCACCGCCGGGAGGTCGCCGAGTTCGAAGCCGCAATGACCCAACATATGGATGCGCTGTACGAGTCGTTATCGTCTGAACAAACGCCGCCCAGCGAATAAATCCGGCGCGACGCTTTCGGTTGCTGCACACTCTATACACTGCTAGCTCTTCCCGGGGGCGGCTGGCACCCCGTCTATTATGCCGTTAATAAGGGTACGACCATGGAAACGAACCGCTTTTTCCGTCTTTTATTCACCGTTATCTGCCTGTTTATGATGAGCGCCTGCGCGTCTTATGGTCCGCCCGAAAACGGGGTGTTGGCGGGTGACGAAAAGCGCCTGAGTACCAACGCCAATCGCGCAAATAAAATTGTGCTGGAAGTTCCCAGCGGCGACGTTCGAATCAACGCCACACACGGCAGCCAGATTAACGCGAATTTGGAGATTCGATGCGACACCAACAACGGCAATTGCTTACGCTTAGCCGAACGCGTCAAATTGGAAGAGGCACTAATCGATAATGTGCTCTACATCCGACCGACTGAACGCTCACGCTACGCCTTTCGCCACGCACAAACCGACTACCGCATTGATGTGCCGGCCAATACGCCGCTCAAAATCAATATGGGATTCGGCGCGCTACGCGTGGCGGGCCTGCGCAATGAACTCATCATCGACATGAGCGCGGGTGATATCGACGTGGAAATGGCGCGCAGCGAAGTGCGAACGGTTTGGGCCGACGCGAACTTTGGCGACGCGCAACTGGTCGGCGCTGAAGGCGGGGGCAGCGAACGTCGCCTACTGGTTGGCGCTGAAGCAGACTGGCGTGATGGTAAAGGGGCGCACGATATTATCGTCAATCTGGGCGCCGGCGACATCACCGTAACACTGACCGAGTAACGCTCACCTAGGTCACCGCATCGCGGCTACTCAGGGTGCGTCGCACTCGGTCCCGGCGCACTGAGAAAAAAGTCCGCTGCGATCGCAAGATCCAGAAAGTTAACCACGCCATCGGTATTTAAGTCCGCAATGGCATCGTCGGAAAACAACACCTCGGAAAAACGCGCCATGTCGATAAAATTGACGATACCGTCGTTATTAAAGTCGGCATCGCACGCGTTTCCGTATCCATCCACATCGGCATCGGTTTGCTCATAGTTTGCATGCACCAAGCAATTGTCCACATAGTCGGACTGACCGTCGGCATCGGCATCAACCTGACACACACTACTGTTGCACACACCGTCGAGCAGCGAACGAGGATAGTCGGCGAAAACCGAGGCATCGATGCGTTGAGGCGATTTCCAGACACTGCCAAGGCCCAGTAGCGCATGCGCATCGTTTGCGCCAAAGTCGAGCGCAACACCGAGCTGGCGTTCATCGAACCGCCAGAAACCGACCAACTCCGACTCGATCTCCGGATTAAGGGGTTGGTCAAAATCGGCACTGATTTCGTCCGGCGTGCGTGCACGACTCCACACACGCACCTCATCGATTGCGCCATGAAAGGCGGTATTGCTCGAACTGAAGTCATCGTTTTGCCGACCACCGATCCGAAATTGAGGCCGTGTTGGATGATGATCACCCAGCACGCCGGAAGCGGCATCGATGTCCACCAGCTGTCCATCCAAATAAATAGCGACTTGCTGGGAGTTCGCGCTATACGTCAACGCCACGTGATGCCAGGCGCCCGCTTCCAACTCAACCGGCGTAACCACAGAGACCCAACCAGGCGAACCGGTCGCAAGCGCATAGTACAACGTGCCGGTGGTGGTGCGAGCCAAGTAATACTCGCCCTCCTTACCCAAAATCACTCCGCCCGAATTCGAGCCGCCAGAACCATCAGGACGCACCCAGGCTTCCAGAGTCAACGCATCCGTGAGCACGAGATCTTCCAAATCTTCTGGCGCGTCAATGGTGACATGGTCGTCGACGCCATCGAACTGCAACGCACCACCCAATACATCAAAGCCACTGCCGTTTCGCATCGGCTGCTGCGCCATGCCATTTGTCGCAAGCGCGATATGGATCCCGACTGGACCCTGGTCGAACGCCATATCGCCACGCACCTCGTCGAGCGCCCAGGCCGCGAGTAATCCGGCCGCTGACGGATCGGGTGCAGTGACCATCGTTGACTTCAACTGCGCCGGAGACCGCGCCTCAGACCAGACGCGCACATGATTCATTGCACCGTAGAAGGCCGCGCCATCCCCGCCCCCCATGGCCCATACACCAGATGGCGACGCGCCAGCGATGTCGCCCGATTCGTCAGCACGGTAAACCAGCTCACCATTCACGTACAGACGCGATTCGTAGGCCACTTCAGTCGCCTCATACACCAACGCGACGTGCGCCCAATCCGTCGCATTCGGCGGTAACATACCGGTGCGTCGCACGGTGGCCATACCGGGGGACGCGTTAGCGAGGCGATAAACCCACTCACCTTGATCTAGGCCCAATTGATAGCGGTCTGCATAGTCGATCACGGTCGCGGTTTGCCCTGCCGTAAAGGGACGCACCCATGCCTCGAGTGTGAGAGCGCCGGTTACCGCCAACTCTGGCGTTTGTACGGTGGCCAAATCATCAACCCCATCAAACGCCAGCGCACCAAAGAACCGATCGGCAGACGGAGCCGGTCCCGGTGAGAAATTGTTCGGCGGCTCAAATACACCACCGCCGGTATCACCGTATACCTGTTCGAGTGTGGTCTCACACTCATAGCGGCCCAGCGCAATGGGAAAAAGATCAAGACCAATACCGGTGCCGAACGAACGCTCCTGACCTATCTCGGTGTCAGGATCATCCTCAGCGGTCACAGAGGCGTAGGACACATTGAATGCCGATCCCGGCCCATCAGCCTCGATCACTAGCGATACCGAACGACCGCCAACCCCGTCAAAACTGGTGTAAGCGCCGCTGGTGAAAAACAGCTCGGTGGACACTTCAATGATATCGATGCCTTCGCACATCGAGCTGAAGCAACCAAATTCACCGTTCTCACCGTAGACGACTCCGCGCGACTCGGCACGACCCAGGATAGACGCCGTCGAGCCCGTACCGGCAGACAACACGATATTCTGACCGTCGTATCGTGCCGCCGCATCGGCGCTATAGAACGCTTCGCATTGACTGGTCGAAATACTGTCGAGATAGGGATCGGGATAACACAGCGGGGCCTCAATATCGGAAATGGCGCACACCGCACCGTCTACGCACCCCTTTATAATGTTGCACCGTTCGCCGATATTTGGCGCGCGTTCGCAGCGCTGTGGGATACCCGGCGCGCAAAGCAGACCTGCTCCGCAGGGATTGGTGATATCACACGTCTCGCCCTCTTTTGCAGGCACGTGCGCACACTCCAGCGCCAGCGTGCACGCTAAACCCGCGGCACACGGCAATCCAATGCCGCATGTGTCACCGGCCTGAGCTTCGGTAAAGCACTGGCTACTGTCCGGATCGCACAACAAACCGTCCGCACAACCGATGCTGACATCGCACAGCGCACCCACGGTCGCAGGCGTCAAGCATAAGCCGGTAATGGACTCGTATTGAGTCCCCGCATCACATCCGCTACACGGCAAGGGCGAGTCTGGACACGGCGGTTGGCCATTGCCGCCACAATCGTCGCACGTTGGCACATCTTCAAAACACCCGTTCGAGACGGTTTCATCCGGGATGTCTACGGTGAACGTGGTGCAAGTCCATGGCCAATCCGGATTGACGCACACTTGATAGGAATAATTATCCGGGCAATCAACGGTATACGAAAAACTACCCGGGGGAGTTGGCATGAAGCCGGCATCGCAGGCGGGAGTGGATTCGCAAGCCGGCTGTTGATCCCGGCCGCAATCAATCCGTGTACCGCCGTAATACTCATGTTCGCAATACAAATTGCTGCGCGCATCGACCGGCGCAGCGAATAGCATCAGCGCCATGCCAAGCGCCACCGGTATCCCGACCAGATTTCTTCTTCGATTCGCCATGCCTGCTGCCCCTGATAAAAAATGCCGCTATTCCTTTACAGCGCATTCTTGGGGCGAATCGTTTAAAAAATTTTATTTATCGTTTAATTACAGAAGGTTAAACTAACCTATCTCCCGTTTGAGCCAGGCTTTGGCAAATTTCAATTCCTCAAACAACGCCGAGCGCGTAACGCCCAACTGAGCCGCAGCCTCGTCGTACGTGAGCCCACCAAAATAGATGTACTCCAACGCGGTGGCTAAGCGCGGATCCTGTGCCTCGAGCTTATCCAGCGCCAAATCAAGATCGAGAATGGCCGGCGCATGATGCGTCGACGCGAGAAGCTGCTCGTTGAGCGTGAGGTCGGGCACCGGTCCACCCCTTTTTAGGCTGTGTTTCGCCCGCGCATAATCCACCAAAAGCTGGCGCATTATCTTTGTGGCGGTGGCAAAAAAATGCTGACGATCCGAATAATCCAGTTCGAGACCGGCCAACTTCAGAAACGCCTCGTTCACCAGTTCAGTGGCCTGCAGGGTGTGATTGGGATGTTCGCGACGCATGTTGCGCTGAGCGATCAGTCGTAGCTCGGCATAGACCTTTGGCGCCAGTTGATCAAACGCGCTTTGCGAACCCGACTGCCAATCCTTTATCAGTTCGGTAAGCGGATGCGTCTCGACGGACATCGTTTTAGTCGGACGTCGAGTAGTCGTCGCGAACGACCTCGCTGGTGTTACCCAGTGCGGCTTGCATCGCGGCATGTGAAATAGGCGGCTTCTCGGCAGCGAGACTGATCGCTTCTAGCCAATCGGTGACGCCGCAGGCACTGTCGGCAACCACGTCCAGAATTGGCTTGGTGCTGCAATCGACGATGCGACCGCTCGCGTCGTAGAAAACCTTATATATTGAATACCCCTTCGGGGTTTCAACGATACGAAAATTACTGGCCAACATGGCGGCGTCTCCAAGCATCTGGCACTGAGTATAAACCCTCTCGAAGTACGACGCAGACGTTACCGAAAATTCGCCTTAGTGTATTGACACGATGAGTTGGCAATCGATCAGGCGACGCCTTCAATCACTTCAACCGAATCGCTGAGCACCGAGGCGTTAAAACCCGACTGACGCAAAATATGCGCCGCAGCCCGTGCGTGCGAATGATTACGACTTACCACGACGTATTGCTGTTTCAAGTCGAGCTGATCGAGCTTTAGACGCAGCAGATAGGTGGGTATTCGCACCATGTTTTCCGGATCGGGTTGCTCGTGACTCTCAGCGAAATCAACATTGAGCCATTTACCCCCCGAACTCACCAAGTCGTTGGCTTCCGCACTGGCCACTACCGATACAATCGGCTCGGACAACAGCTTGTTGAAGTCATCTTTGTTCAGTCGCATAACTGAGCCAGCCGTGAGCATCGCAACGCTCGCTTGGCGGGTGGCGCCCGTAATCAATGCCTCTTCACCGAAGGTATCGCCCACCGACAGTTCAGCCAGTTTCACGTCTCCACGCCCCTTGGGCAACTCGCGCGTCACTTCACAGCGTCCCGACGTGATGACGTAGAAATAATCACCCGGATCACCTTGCTTAATGATCGACTGACCGCCCTTAACGTTGATGGGCTCAAGTTTCGAGAAGATGGCCTGTAAATTCTCGGCAGGCACCATCTGAAACTCTTTGTTCATGAGCAGTCGCGTCATCCAATCGGAGACCGCGGCGTTGCTTTGCTCTCGTAGATCATTGACCTCGTAGCCGACCACCGCTTTGTTGGACTGTGTCGTGCTTTCACCTTCGAGGCTCAGCTCGTCGGCATCAAATTCACTCCCCATGTTCACTCCTCCATGGCAGAAACTGACGTCACCTGGTCCATTCCGACTAGGTTGCGCCACACGCTAGCAGTGGGCCGTGGTCCGATGCTGTGACCGAGTTAACAAAACCCACGAATTTGAGTGACTTAGACTGACTTTGCACGTTGAAACAGCCATTCTTGGTTGCCTGGGACAGAGCGCAAGGCGATGCAGGCATCCAGCCGCGTCAACGCGCGGCAAGCGTCATCATGGCCAGCACCAGCAACACAACCAGCAGCAATACGCCCACGATAAAGGTGGGCATCCGCACAGAAATATTATTGGACGTGACGTGCGTCCAAGCGTGGACCAGACGCGACACCACAAACAGCCAGGCAGCACTCAGCGTGTAGATCGTCACGCCATCGATCGCGGCCAGTACAAGACAGGTCACGTAAAACAGCACAGGTATCTGAAATTGATTCGCCAGATTCTTCGATGTCAGCACCACCGGTAAGCTCCAGGCCTCATTGTCGATCGCCGCTTTTTTGAGATCCACCGATCCCGCTTTGACATCGACCGACTTTCTACGCGCATTGAGCAGCAGCACTACAATAGGGATCAGTATCTGCACAAGAACAGGCCAGTAAATGAGATGTGATTGCATGATTGGCTCCATTTTCAAATCCGATCCAGTATACCCTGAGTGGCTCGATCGCAATTGGCAAACGTGGCCGATTTGCGGGCACCTGTAATCCGAGAACAGGGCGCAACAAATGGGCTGCCCCGAACGTATCCCACCAACACCATAGCGTTGGCACGCCGTGCGAAGCACCTAGGATTGGGCTACTCTTTGTGTTCGTCATTTCAGGAGAGCGTGCCTCATGCGTCAACACACCGGCCTGCTGTACTGGGGCATTCGCGCGATCCTCCTATTGCTGATTGTGGCCGTTTCGTTTGTGCATTTTTTCCTGCCGGGCCTAGTAGAGCGGTCGATGAACGTCGTGGCACCGGTCGATGCGGCGACCGTCAGGCCTGATGCCCAAGCACTGCACGATTCGCTGTTTATCGCCGATTTGCATAGCGACTCGATGCTGTGGAAGCGCAACTTCCTGAAACGCAGCAATACCGGCCATATGGATTTACCGCGACTCCAAGAAGGCAACGTGGCACTACAGGTGTTCTCGGCCACCACAAAATCACCACGCGGGCTGAACTACGATCGCAACCTGGCCTCGAGCTCGGACGACGTAACCCGGTTGGCAGTGCTGAGCTTTTGGCCACCGCGCACCTGGGACAGTCTGTTTGAGCGAGCGCGCTACCAGCTCGAAAAACTGGAGCGCTATGCCAAGAACAGCAATGGCGAGTTGATGGTGATCCGAACACGCGGAGAACTTAGCGCGTTCATCGAAAAGCGTAAGCAAGATCCTCGTCTGACCGCCGGACTTTTTTTAATCGAGGGTGCGCACCCTCTGGAGGGCGATATCGATTCGCTCGACCGCTTGTTTGATGAAGGTCTGCGCGTTGCCGGATTAACGCATTTTTTTGACAACGAACTCGGTGGTTCACTGCACGGCATTTCAGGTGAGGGTTTGACCCCGTTCGGCATTCGCGTGATTCAGCGTGCGGAGAAACTCGGCATGATCGTGGATATTGCCCATAGTTCGCCTGCCATGGTTGAGGATGTACTGGCCAATTTCAATGGCCCGCTTATGCTATCCCACGGCGGTATGAAGGGACATTGCGATCGCAACCGAAATCTTGACGACAAACTCATGAGGCGATTCGCCCAAAAAGGTGGATTGCTCGGCGTGGGCTATTGGGATGGGGCGATTTGCAACCGTTCGCCCGCAGGGGTTGCTCAGGCTATTCGATACGCGGTTGATGCACTCGGCATCGAGCACGTCGCGCTAGGTTCAGACTATGACGGCACCGTGGTGACGGGGTTTGACACGTCGCAGCTGGTGCTACTTACTCAGGCGTTAATGGACGCACAATTTACCGAGAGTGAGATTCGGGCAGTGATGGGTGAAAACGTGAAGCGGTTTTTTCTCACGCATCTTCCAGAGTGATCGGATCCATCCCAACTCCTCCGGCAAGTCACCACAACCGATAATGAACATGGATTGTGGCAACCTGCCGGAGGTGGCGTCGACCGCCAACATCATCGCGCGACGTGCGCCGTGAGGCGATTGATTTCGTCGCGCAGACGCTCATCGAGCTCGCTTAAGATACTGGTGTTTATGCCCTGCTGAAGTCGGCGAGCTTCAGCCAAATCGGTGTATTCCTGCGGCAAGCGCTGAGCCATATCCGCACGCAGCTCATCGGCAAATGAGGCGGCGAGCACCGAGGGAGTGAGTGTGGTTTGCACATCGCTGAGCGTATTGGTTGTCGCAATGTTAGCCGCGTAGACCATCACGACTTCTTGTGCAGAGGCGGTGGCGGTGAGAATCAGCGCAGCGGCGGTGCAGGCGATGGTCGTTATGTTTTTGGTGACAGAATGCATTGTGGTTTCCTCGTTTGTGGTGTGTGTACTGTCACTATTGCAATGGGCATGCCAAAACCCGAATAGACCGAATTTACAACGAGTTAATCCAAATTGAAGAACGAACCACAGCGTGAATCCGTCCGCGTCGGACAGATTGGGTGTCCGTTTATAAGGACGCGGACACCCAGCGGGATCGACATGAATGGGCGTCGTTGATCAGTTTTTCGACGCTGAGCCACCGGCAATGCTCGTAGTGGACGAACACGCCGACTCTGGGCGTGTGTTGCGCCTCGCGCGCATCCGATGACGGAGTCCCGTTTTGCTACCTATGGTCAGAGGGCGTTATGACGTTCATCGATGACCCCGTATCACGCGGAATACCGATACGCAGCCCTTTAGTCCCCGATCGGCTTGTTCGCGTCAATGGCTATCGATTGCGTTTGGCTCGTGCGCGCTGTCGCATTTTCTTCAGTGCGCGTTGTCGTTGCTCCGGCGAGAGCTCGCGAAAGCGCTTGCGCAGCCGTTGGCGTTGCTCCGGAGAGAGTCTCTGGAACTGTCTATAACGCTCACGCATCTCACGGCGCTGCTCAGGCGACAGCTCGCGAAACGCTTCGAGCCGATCAAGCAAACGCTGTTTGCGCTCCGGCGACAGACTCTGCCAGCGCTCAAACCGGTTTGCCATCACTCCTCGCTGTTCGGTGTCCATACCAAGCCATCGCTCAGCGCCCAGCGCCAGACGCTGACGTCTGGCTTCGGGGATCTCATCCCAGGATTGAGCATAGCGCGCCAGTACGTCCTGTTGCGCGTCGGACAATTCATCCCAGGTTTGTGCCTGGCTGGTGACCGAAAGGGTCGCGATGATTACGGCTACGATCAGCCGGGTCAGGGTTTTCATAATTTTTCCTCGGCAGAATGGGTTTCAAGCTCGTCACTGGCGGCCACGGATTCGATATCGTCCGGACCGTTCTCCAGGGTAAGTGGATCAACCCACTCACCGTCGTCGTCTACCAGCTGTGCCAGGTATTCAAGAAAGTCATCGGATGGCAGCGATTCATCGGCCATCGCCGAGCCGCCCAGCATAGCCGCCATCACGCCAGCTGTTGCCCAAGGCTTCCATTTAGCTGCCATCGGCAAGGTCCTCGTCGAGCTCGATCATCCAGGCTAAAAACTCTATGTCATCAAGCATGTCCATTTCGGAGGCCGCCGCGAGCTCGCCCTCTTCCCATGCCGGCATCGCGGACGGGCCGCTCTGCTGAGTCAGTACCGCCGCCAACGCGATCGCTGCCGCCGCGCCCATTGGTACCACCCACCGCGGATTGAGCCAAGACGAGACACCGATGTCACGATTTTCCAGACTGTCTACCGCCGCTGCACGTGCGAGCCGAAGGCGGCGCTGCACATCGTCGGGCAGCGCGTGATCGCGAAGGCTGGCCCGCGCGCGCCGACCCAATTCGGCGTCATCCAATGTCGATTTGTCTGTCATGTCCAATGATCCTGCAGTTGTTCGCGCAGTCGACGTACTGCGCGCGAATAATGTGTTTTTACGCTGCCGCCTGTGCATCGCATCGCCTGCGCTGTTTCCGCAACGCTCAGGCCATCCACGCTACGAAAGATGAACGCTTGACGTTGACGCTCCGGTAGCTCGGCCAGGGCGACCAACATTTGATCTCTCGAACCATCGAGCATCACTCGCTCATCGGGTTGGTCGATGTCGCGGCCAGCGTAAACGCTGTCCGGCTCAACGCGTTCGTCGTCATCGTTGCGAAAAGCCGTAAAGAGCGAAAACAGCTTACCGCGGGTGGTCGCGCGTCGATGAAAATCCCGAATCTTGTTCTGCAAGATGCGGAAAAACAGGGGGCGCCATTCGTCATGAGGCTTAGCGGCATAGCGCGTTACCATGGTCATCATACTCTCCTGCACAAGATCAAGCGCATCGTCAGCGTTTCGAACCGACATATTGGCCATGATATAGGCTTGTTTCTCGACCTCGGCCAAGAAGCGATCCATCTGCTGCGCCATCGAATTCATGCCGTCGTCGCCGTCCTTTTGTGCGTCTCGGCTGTTCGACAACGCGAGCGGAAGTCGTGCTCCCGCTCGCGCCGCCGAGGACGCCGTCTGTGTGCGCCGAATCAATCACTCGCCCGCCGCTCGAAACACAAAGCTAGCGCGCGGTGTGACCCACTCATTACTGTCATCAGTATAGCGAACATGTGCGGTCACTCGATACAGTTGGGCACCAGCGTCCAGCTGTGCATCCAGTTCCGCGACCAGTTCAGAGAACTCGCGATACAGATGCAGTTCGCCGCTGCCGCGCACTTTCACCGCGTAGATACCCTGGCCATTCTCCGTGGGGGACAAAATAGCACTGTCCAGCGGATTCGTTACAGCACGAGGTACACCACGTACCGTTAAGATTTCACGTGACGCTGACAAATCGATGTCGATCATTTGTTCGGTCAAACTGTGAAATGGCATTGAACTACCTTCCGCCCACACCACATTGAATGAACCTGGACGCGCTTCGGTGTTCACGTCGATAAGAGTTTGCGCTGTATAGTCCGCCGGCGCCGTTCCAAACGGCGTGACCAGACCGCGCACGCGCACAAGATCACCCGTCATCAGCGCATCGAGGCTCAATGGGCCCGTGTCGATATCGTATTCGTCAGCGTTAGCATCGAACGATGCATCAACGCCTGTACCCGCGAAGTCAAACGCCGTAGGGCGACGACCATTGAGAAAGTAGACGTCGACGGCCAACGGATTCGCGTTCACGACTTCGGCTGTCAGTTGATTCATCAGCATCACCACCCGCCCGCTAGTCGCATCGAGGGTTTGATCATCGACAAGTTCGCCAAACGCCACGACGCGCTGCCCGACCGAGACACTGTCAATCGTGAGTGCATCGTTGTCCACACCGGGTGCGGTCACCGTGGTACCCGCGCCCAAGGTCACCGTGCCGAAACCGCGAAATATTTCAACGCCATCGCGATATTCCACGCGCGCACCCCGTAGGGTGATGGCGTCCCCGTCGCGCGCCGCGACCACACCCTTGACCACATCACCATCAGTCCAGGGCACACTGCTGCCTGCGATCACCGTATCGGCGGCAATACTGCGACCGGCGATCGCACCATTGGCAATAACCGGACTACTGCTGTTCAATGCCGCGAGGGCCACAAGCCCTTCGCTACCGGTGTAGCCCGTGCCATCCACCTCGTACTGTGTCTGATCGTCGGTGGTCACATCGAATTGACCAAAATCACCGATGCGATGACGAAAGGGTCGCACATTGAGTACGAAGCTATTGTCGATTTCATCAACCGACACGAGCGCGCCCCGTACACGGTGCTCTCGATCGGTCTCAAGCTCAGCGGTCGCGAGTAAAAACGCTTCAACCGTTACTGTTGGATCAATGGTCAGATCGATCTCGTTGGATGCATCAAGATCGAAGTCGAGGCTAAATGCCGCCGGAACACCGGGTGCAATGCGAATCACATCGCTATTACTCAGATTTAATCGCACGTCGAACAATCCCAAGGTATCACCGTTCGCATCGACAGCGGTCGCCGTAACGGAATCACCATTTTCATCTTGCACAATGATGTCGGCCGCACCGTAGTCGAGTGTCATCACAACCGATTCGTAATTGCCCGCAGGTACCGTGGCGATCGATAGTAGCTCAGTGACTTCGGTCAGTTCCGTAAAATCAATGCGCGTCGACAGAGGCAACGTTTCGACCTGATCGCCGTTGGCTTTTTCCATGGTGAGCGAGACGACATCGACTGCATACGCAACAAAGTCGCCTTCCGCATCGGTAATCGTCACCATCAATTCACCCTGCTCTTCAACGATAGGGGGCAACGGCTCGTCAGCCAGAGGCTCAGTCTGGGCGCCACCGCCACCACACGCCGTGAGACTGAGCGTTAGCGCCGCGAGCAGTGTCGCTAGCCAACGTGACGCGACGTTTCTGGCTGCCTGGTTTGGTTTGTCATTGGTTAGTAAGGTCACAATCATTCTCCCGTTTATTGGCCTTGATACTGACTACAACGCGCGGGGATCCAATCGGTTGACGGCTAGACTCACTAAATTGATTCAACATAAGTCCAGAGCATTGCCACCGGACACTGATTCCTTATATATGACAGATTAATCGAAAATGTTCTGTCGCTGTTGTCAACCGATTGAAGACCAGCGCGTTGTAAGCAGCAGGAACACAAAAAAACTGGAGATTTTCCAATGAAAAAGACACTTATTTTGACCGCCACGCTGCTTTTGTCTCAAAACGTGATGGCCGATGCGGGCGACCGCATCGAGAAACGCCTGGATCAGCGCGGCGATCGCATTGAGCAGCGCCTCGACAAACGCGGCGACCGAATCAACAATAAACTCGATCGTGCTTCGAATCGTGCCGAGGCCGCCGGCCACCCGAAAGCCGCCAAGCGACTGGATCGTCGTGGCGACCGAATTGATCGTAAGCTCGACAATAAAGGCAATCGTATTGACCGCCGCCTTGATCGACGCGGCGAGCGCATAAACCGATTGCGCTAAACGTCACCGTCTGTAACCCAGCGCGGGCCCGCTAGCGGCCCGCGTCTGGGTTATGCTGTGTGCCTGTATCAGGCTTTAGGGAGACGCCTGTGAGAGCGATTCACCTCGCGTTGGCAATACTGCTGGCACCCCACGTACTGGCCGAGGACAGTATGTATGTATTCGGCGCGCGTATAGCCGCCGACAGCGCTGACGCGGTTAGCGTGGATGCGCTGTTCGACTACGCCTTTTCCGAAGCCACGTCACTCAGCGCGGATGCCGGTCTAACACGTGCCGACAGTGATCGTGACTCGCTCGAATTCGTCGAGTGGGGAGTAGGCGGCGAGCATGACTTCGGACCAGTAGGCGTGAGAGCCTCCCTCGGTCAGTGGGGCGACCGTGACGAATTTTCCTCCGACAACGCGTCGGCAGGCCTGTTTCGTGACTTTGGCCGATGGCGAGTATCCGCTGGCTATCTATGGCGGGATTTCGATCTCACTTTTCGAGCGCTAACCGATGCCACACAATCGCGCTCGGCCACCGCCCGCGCAACGGGTGTTGACATAAACGTGCTCTACACGGGCGAGTCGGGATATTCCCTGTTTGTTGACGCGTCGCGACTCGACTACAACCGCGACGTCGCGCGGCTTGGTCAGTTGAGCATCGCGCGTTTGTTGTCGCCCTCATCGTTAACACTCTCAGGCAATCTGCTCGATCACAGTCTGTCCGCGGGCGCGGAGTGGCCGATCGGCGAGCGCGCTTTGTCACTGACACTTTCAAGGGATCGAACGGCGGTGGAGCAAACCGACGTAGACAGCCTGCTGATCAACTGGCTCATGCCCATCGGCGACAGAAGCGACATCGACATTGGCGTGGGCGTCAGTCGCGACGATGACGATACGCAGTATTTTCTGTCTGTGCTATTTCTACGATACGGAGGCATTTAGCCGGCCACCGGCGAGCACGCATCATCTTGTTACGTACACCGCCGACGCCGCGCCTTCGAATGTTGTGTTGGATTGACGCGGGGCAGACATGACCAATCTTAACTGGCACGCCGACCAAACCGCGCTCGATGCGGTAACGTTGCTGGACCGCGCACCGGAGAGCGAGGGCATCGATCTTGCGGCGGTGAGGCACTATCGCCTTGCTCGAGTACGGGCGCAAATGCGTCACCATCATGTCGACGCGCTGATTCTGTCGGATCCGATCAACATTCGCTATGCGACCGGTGCCCGTAATATGCAGGTGTTTAGTCAGCGTAACGCGCCTTCGCGTTACTTGTTGCTTACCGCTTATCGATCGATTTTATTTGAGTTTACCGGCTGTCTGCATTTAGCAGACGGACTCGATACTATTGATGAGGTGCGCCCCGCCTCGACGGCGAGCTTTGTCGCAGCCGGTCCGAATATCGCCGAACGCGAACGCCACTGGGCGCGAGATATGCAGGCACTCATACGTGAACTGGTGGGTAAAGATGCTACGCTCGGGCTCGAACGCCTCAATGCTGGAACCGCCATCGCACTGAAAGAATACGGCTTGCACATTGTTGACGCGCAACAGGCCATCGAACTGGCTCGCGCGGTAAAGTCCGCTGAAGAACTTAAGTGTATCGTGGCGTCACTACGTGCCACGGAAAACGCGGTGGCTGCACTACGTGACACACTTCGACCTGGCCTCAC
Organism: Pseudomonadota bacterium; assembly: GCA_039028935.1. NCBI lineage: Bacteria > Pseudomonadati > Pseudomonadota > Pseudomonadota bacterium. The sequence goes on from JBCCHD010000038.1 coordinate 29,843, forward strand.
TGAGAACGCGCTATGGGCCGTACTGCACGGTGCCGTTATCGCCCAAAATGGGGATTATTGCGAAACACGACTGCTTAGTGCGGGCCAACGCACCAACCCGTGGTTTCAGGAAAGTGCGCATCATGTCATCAATGCCAATGAGCTTGTTGCACTCGATACCGATGTCGTCGGCTGCCATGGTTACTACTCAGACTTCTCTCGCACCTTTCACAGTGGCCCGAATGAACCCAACACTTCACAACGCACGCTCTATCAGCATGCCTATGAGCAAGTGCATCACAATATGAGCTTGTTGAAGCCTGGCCTCACGTTTCGCGAATACGCGGACCGTGCATGGACCATTCCCGAACGGTATTTTGACAATCGTTACTATCTGTCAGCTCATGGATGCGGTATGACCGGAGAGTACCCTTATCTTTATCATCGCGCCGATTTTTCGGATGCGGGTTACGATGGCGTAATCGAAACCGGCATGACGTTGTGCGTGGAGAGTTATATCGGCGAACGCGGCGGTGCGGAAGGCGTCAAACTTGAGCAGCAAGTTGTCATAACCGAAACCGGTTATGACGTACTCTCACATTTTCCATTTGAAAACGATTTGCTCTAAGTGATCGACGCTTACCCCATTCCATTTCATTGCTAATTTCGCGCAGCGACAGTGTCTTTTTAACGTGGTAATTGCACAGTAAGCTCGACGCTTTGACTTAATCTAACCAGCACGCAATACCTTAGCCGCACTCGTGCTCTCCGTTCTCATTAACGTTAGCAATGGATTGCGATGTCCAGTGCACTGCGATAGCGTAGACTGACATAAACCATAATAGCGCGCTTGTACCCGCACTCTAAGACCCATAAAACGGTGACATCAGCGCGCAGCAAACGTCCAAAAAGACGTTCGCCCGTATCCGCTAGGATCTAATCAGGAGGGATTCAACATGAAAAAACAGATCATGCTTATGGCGCTCTTTTGCTGCCATGCGTCCGCTTGGGGGGCTGAGTTACTCGCTCAATTCGACCCCGATGTTGTGGGGAGCATCGTCGGCCTGGCCGTGGAACCGTCGAGCGGCAACCTATACGTGTATGGCGAATTTGGCGCGACGACACTCTACATTCTCGATCAAACCGGATCCGAAATTGGCACACTGACTTCGCCCGGTGCCAACTCCAACGATTATGACCTCGACTTTTCAACAGGCCCCATGACGATCGATGGCGTCAGTGTGGCCGCCGGCACGTTATTGGTGTTTAACGGTGATGACAGTCCCGAGCGGCTCTACGCCTTAGATGCCAGTGGTGCGGTAATCACATCGGTTGCGCTCGCGTCTGCCTCATTGGTGGGTGGCACTCACATACCCGGCAGCAACAATGTTGCTACCGTCGATTTTACCAGTAATGATTTCATTCGAATTCTAAATGCGAACGATGGCACCGAGCAGGGGTTTTTCAACCCCGGTCCACCACCGTTCGATATTTTTTACGGCGACTTAGATATTGCCGTTGACACAGGCGAGCTAACGGTTGTGAGTAGTTCGCAGAATATTATTCGCCAACTCACGCCCCAAGGGTTCTGCGTTCGGGAACTGGACGTTACCGACTTTGGAATAAATGGAATGTCGGGCCTGGCCATTGACGATAGTTCAGGAAATTTGTGGATCTCCAGTACAAACGGTTCGATCTACCACTTTGATCCGCGACCCGATGTGGGTGATTCGGACGGCGATGGTCTTGTCGATTTTGAGGACAACTGCATTAACGTGGCAAACCCCTCACAACAAGACTCGGATAACGACGGCATCGGCAATTCATGCGACGCCGACCTCGTGGGCGCGGACGGTGGCGAGGATGATTGTGTCGTCAACTTTCTCGATCTTGTCGCGATATCTGACGCCTTCTTGTCCTCGCCGGGCTCGCCAAATTGGAATCCGGATGCCGATATCTGGGGCCCAACCGGCGAACCGGATGGCCTGGTGAATTTCCTCGATGTTTCAAGACTTCCCGCATTGTTCTTAATGACCCCCGGGCCCTCTGGACGCGGC
>JBCCHD010000039.1 GCA_039028935.1 Pseudomonadota bacterium
ATCTCAGGTCAGAAGCGGCATTATGGGTCATTGGCTGATTGACACACCCCACAGAAGCGCCAGTTGCAGCCAACAAAACCAAATGCTTGACAAGCGCTGACGGCCGCACCCAACATCGCGCCAGAGTGCATTGAACAACCCGCATAGAGCGCCATGGAAGCAAACACTCTTGATGCCGCTGCCTGTCGGCAAGAGCCATATTTTCTGTACTCAGCATAGTAATGTCCTTTTAATTTACGCTGCTTCAGTCGACCTGACCGCTCGATCGAGTGTAAACCTTAGAAACTGCCGTGACCAACAACTGATCAAACGGTCCCGCAAACAATTGATTTTAGGCGACAGCCGTGCTTCTTTCGTATTGTGTCAGAGCGCTGTCGGGTTACCGATGAGATCTGAACTGGCCGTTATCCGATCGACGTCCAGTCTTTAGTGATCGCTGCGACGGCATGCGCCCACGGCGATTGAGATCGCGCCTGTATTGTCGTGACAGGGCATTGAGGCCTACGTGTTTGCTTATGCACAAGCGCCCGCTTCCCATCGTTCAGGACTGTTTGTGAGAAAGTGACTGTTTCGTCCAAGCGTGTGTGGACACCACGAGCTCATCGAGACCGCCAACAACATCGGTCGCTGACGCTTTCAGCGTGACGACATGCCGTGGGGATCCGTGTCAAAACCAACCGACTAGACGACTCAATGTACTCAGGCGAGCGAATGTTACCGTGTCATACGCCAGCAACCGCGCGCGGAGTTTTTGGGCGTAATCTGGACCAAGCGAACAACGTCGACACACTAGCGCACTTGTAACACGGCGGCCGGTCGAGTCCTCGAGACTTTGATCACCTGCAAGGCGGTCAACAGCCATGTAATCGCCAGCGCCGCTAGGCCCGCGCCGATAAACAACCACCATGACAGATCGATTCGATAGGCAAAGCCCGACAGCCAGCGTTCGCCGAGCAAGCCGGCGAGCGGCCAGGCGATGAGCGCGGCGATGAGCACCGGGCGGGAAAATTGCCATAGGAACAGACGCAACACGTCGCCGATTTCGGCGCCGAGTACTTTGCGCATAGAAATTTCTTTGCGACGCGATGCCACGGCGTGCGACAGCAAACCAACCAAGCCCAGCATCGCGATAAAGATCGCAATGCCGGCCAACACAGCGAGCATCGTAAACTGGCGCTGCTCGGTCACGTATTGATCCACCAGATCGCGGTCCAGGTAGTCGCGCGAAATCGCTTGGCCGGGCAGCACCTGAGACCAGCCCGACTCCAGCGACGCAATCGCCTCATCGCGACGCGCGCTGTCGATGCGCACCATCATCACGTTAAAGCGCGACGGATCGGGAAAAAACACCATCGGCCGGATGCGCGACTTTAACGATTTGAAATGAAAGTCGGGCACAACGCCCACCACGCGGCCAGCGCGATCATCACCCGGGCCAAGTTCCAGATTGAGCGCCTCACCCAGTGCGTCACTCGGCGCGCTGTAGCCCATGGTTGTCGCAGCGGTGGCGTTGAGCACCAGCGGCAACTCAACCTCCGCGCGCGCAGCCAGATCCCACTGGGCGCGGTCCGGACCATAGTCCATGTCGAACACACGGCCAGCGGTCGGCTCGACGCGCAACACGTCAAAAAAATCCACGTCCACGGCGAGTCGATCGACGTTGGCCGCCGAATCTTTCGGCGCTGCCGCCTGACGCAGACGTGCATCATCGGCGTAGTCCCAGGATGGCGACGAGTGTGTGCCACTCACATGCACGATTCCCGGCTTGCCCTCTATGGCCTGATCAAGCTGGCGCGTTAGATTGATGGTGGACGCGGGGCCACGACGCACGCCGTGCAACAGGACAACATCATTGCGATCGAAGCCAAGATTTGCCGACTCAAGATAGCGCACCTGCTGCCAGACGGTACCGGCCAACACCATCAGCGCGATCGACGTCACAAACTGGAACACAACCAGTGTCGAGCGCAGCGACAGCCCGCGACGCTGGGCACTCGGCTGAAAAATACGCGCCGGCTTAAAGTTGGCTAAGACAAAGGCCGGATACAAACCCGATAGCAAGACAACCAGTATCACTAGGCCAATGAATCCCAGCAACGCCGCGGGCTGCAACAACACGCCCAGTGACAATTCGCGTCCTACGAATGCGCCCACCGGCCCGGCTGCCACCTCCACAATGACCAAGGCCCCAACCGTCGCCAACAGTACCAACAGCGCCGACTCACCGAGAAACTGCACAACCAGTTGAGCCCGACTCGCGCCGACAACCTTACGCAAACCGACCTCATGCGCCCGATCCGCGCTGCGCGCAGTCGCGATGTTAATACTGTTGATGCAGGCAACGAACAGCACAAGCAGCGCAACGGTGATCGTGATACCGAGCGTCGCACGATTGCCCACCACACCCGTCGGCCGCTGCGCGTAGGTTTTGCCGTTTAAGTGCAGCGCGGTCACCGGCTCAAGACGTGCGCGCACGGCGTCGTCTATCGGCATACCGTCGGGGGCTTGAATGTTCTGACGTGCGAGCGACTGCACCGCCGCGCTCACGGTGGTGGCATCAGCGCGGGGAGACAGCTGCAGATACGTGTAGACACTGCCGGCATTCCAATTGGTTTCAAATGCCGTACCCCGATCGGTGACCGATGGCGAGTTGAGCGCGATGACAAACTGCGGATCGAGATGACTAGTCTTCGGCATATCGCGGAAAACGCCCGAGATCTCGACATCGCGGTTATTACCGAGCGACACCGTTTGACCGAGATACGGCCCATTGCCAAACAATCGTTCGGCCATGCTGCGTGAGACCAGCGCGGCACTCGGGTTCGCCAATGCCTCGGCAGATCCCTCTTGTAGATCAAGGCCCATGAACGTTGGGAAGTTAGCATCAACCGCCAACAGCGGATGATTGAACTCCAACCGATCGCCCACCGATAGGGTGTACCATGACACCCACATGCGGGTGCGGTCCGCCACGCCGGCGATGCTCTCTGCCGCAGCGGTTGCCAGTGGTCCAGGCGCCGTTAACAGAAGCTGGTCGCTGCGACCGGGCGCACTACGCTCCACTTCAACGACGTACACATTCTCTGCGTTGGGCAGGTGTCGATCATAGTGTGTCTCTTGCCAGACATGCAGGAAGGCCAGTGTGGCGACCGCCAAACCCAACATCAGACCCGCCAGTGAAATCAGTGTATAACCGCTCTGGCGTAAGTGATTACGAAGGGCGGTCATCAAATAGTTACGAAACATGATCGACTCCTTTAGATGGCTTCGCGAATGTCGTGCGCGATGACGCGACCATCCAACAGATTCACGGTGCGCCTGGCCCAGTCTGCGTGTGCGGGTGAGTGCGTCACCATCACAATGGTGGCACCGCGCTCATTGAGTTCGCTGAGCATGCCCATCACCTCCTCGCCGTGTTGACTGTCCAAGTTGCCAGTCGGCTCATCGGCGAGGATCAGAGCAGGTTCGGAGATCAGCGCGCGCGCCACCGCGACACGCTGTTGCTGACCGCCGGAAAGCTGGCCCGGTCGATGCTGCGCGCGATGACCAATACCCACCTGATCCATTACCGCGTCCGCACGTGTCTTCCGCTCTTTGGCATTGACGTTTTGATAAAGCAGCGCCAGCTCAATGTTCTCCCGCACGTTGAGCTCGTCGATCAAATGAAAGTCCTGAAAGATAATGCCGATGTGCTGCTTGCGAAAGCGCGCGAGCTGCGCTTCACTGCGACCCGCCACATCTTCGCCCAAAAAGCGATAACCCCCGCTTGTCGGCGAATCGAGCATGCCAAGAATATTCAGCAGCGTGGACTTACCACAGCCCGATGGACCCATTATCGCCACAAATTCACCGACATCGATCTCAAGATCGATACCCGCCAAGGCCGCGGTTTCGACCTCCTCGGTACGATAGGTTTTGGTCACGCCTTGGAGGCTAAGAAGGTTTTTTGCAGCAGTCATAGGATGCTCTCTCGTAGGATATTGCAGTTAAATTATTCGGTGTTGAGGACGATGCGGTCCATCTCGACAAAATCCGTATACGGACTGATCACCACCCGCTCACCGACGTCGAGGCCATCGAGCACTTCGATGTAGCGTGCGTTGCGGCGACCGAGGCGCACGGAGCGACGCGCCGCCGTGGTGCCATCTGCCGCCACCACAAACACCCAGTTACCACCGGTGTCCTGATAATAAACGCCGTTCGGAATCATCAGCGCGTCGGCAGGGTCACCTAGCGACAAGCGAATCTGCAGCGTCTGGCCGCGACGGATATTGCTGGGGTGGTTGTCGTCGAAAGCAAGATCCACTTCAAACTGACCGTTGGTCACTTCGGGATAAATCTTGACGACGCGAAGTGTGTGTGGCGAATCATCAAGAGTCACACTCGCGGTCAGACCAAGGTCGACGCGCGGCAAATAAAATTCGTCGATCAGCGCGGTGAGCTTAAATCGACTGGGGTCATCGATCTGCCCAATGCGTTGGCCGCGCCCTAAAGACTGGCCAATCTCCACGTCGAACGCGGTAACCTGTCCGTCAACCGGTGCGGTTACGTTCAGGCTCGACAGATTGTCGCGCGCAACAACTAAATTGGCTTGAAGCTGCGACGATGCGTCGCGAAGCTGCGCCATTTGCGCTTGCTGTAGACGTTGGTCGGTGGCCTGGGCATCGAGCGTCACAGCACGAAGCGCACGCTGATAATCCAGCTCATCGCGTGCATCGTCGTACGCGCGACGACCGATTGAGCCGTTGGCAATCAGCGTGTCGCCACCGTCAACAATGCGCGTGAGCCGTTTGAGCTGATAGTCAATGTCGGTGAGCGTGCGACGATGCGACAAGCGATTTTGTTCGAGCTGAAGCTTGAGTGTGTTGAGGTTATTGAGCTGTTGTGTGACCTCCGCCTCGCGGGCTATCACGTCGAGTTGAAGCTGCGTGTTACTCAAGCGAACCAGCGGCGTGCCTGCCGCCACTACCGCACCGTCTTCCACAAAAATCTCTTCGACGCGGCCGCCCTCCACCGCATCGAGAAACACGGTGCGCCGCGGAACCACTCGGCCTCGAATGGGAATAAAGTCTTCAAATACGCCGCGCTCAACGCTCGCGATGTTGAGGCGATTGGCGCCCACACTCAACGACCGACCGCTGTCGGGTAGACCGATGAGCCAAACGACGAGGCCAGTGGTGAGGATGGCAAGCGCCCCAAACACGGGACGAAGCGAGCGCCATCGCGATCGCTCAATGGGTCGATCCATGGCGGCGCCGCTGCTCGGGGCGCGGTCGGCGGAAATACTGCGAAGCGGTTTGCGTTTCATAACCCCGTCATTGCAATCACTGTGCCAACCCGAAAAACCCCCGCGTTACGGTGTTTTTTCGCGACACAGGCGAGTGAACCTGTGCGATACTGAACGCCGATTGTACGAAAACGGACACTTTCCCCATGACCGCCCTCACCCAGTCTACGCCGCGCCGAGACGACCGTGACTAGAGACGACGTCGATCTTCTGATCGTCGATGACGATCCGCATGTGCTCAAAGCCGCCCGCATGCTCCTGGAACGCTCCTACGCCAAGGTTTCCGAATTCGAACACCCCAGCGAGATTGGCGCGCCTACCAGCCGGCCGCGCGTAATCCTTCTGGATATGAACTTCGGCAGCGGCCAAACCAGCGGTGAACAGGGCATGAGCTGGCTGAGCCGCCTACTCAATAACAATCCCGACGAAGTCATTATCATGGTCACGGCGCACGGCGATCTTGGCACCGCCGTGCAGGCCATGAAGCGCGGCGCGGTCGATTTTGTGACCAAGCCCTGGCAGAACGAACGGCTTCTAGCTACCGTGAACGCCGGGGTGACGCTTGCCACCACCCGCGCCGAAGCGAACACACTGCGCGGACAGAACGACGCATTGAGTGCCGCCAGCGCCGCCGCTTCACAGCCCATGATCGGCTCGTCAGTCGCGATGCGCGAGGTGTTTTCAATGATCGAGCGCGCCGCACCCGTCGACGCGAACGTGTTGGTGCTTGGCGAAAACGGCACAGGCAAGGATCTAGTGGCGCGCGCTATTCATCGCGCCTCGCGGCGCACCGACGCCGCGTTTGTGGCGGTCGATCTTGGCGCGGTTCCGGAATCGCTGTTTGAGAGCGAGCTGTTTGGGCATAAAAAAGGAGCGTTTACCAACGCGCACAAAGATCGCACCGGTCACATGGTTGCCGCGTCCGGCGGTACGCTCTTTTTAGATGAGATCGGCAACGTGCCGCTGCATCTGCAGGCCAAGTTGTTGGGCGCACTGGAACAGCGTCGGGTAACACCGGTGGGCGCAACCAAGTCCGAGCCCTTCGACGTGCGGCTCATTGCCGCAACCAACCTGTCTGCTGAGAAGCTGGCGGATCCCGAGCATTTTCGACCCGATCTGCTCTTTCGATTGAACACCGTTGAGATCCGGTTGCCGGCACTGCGCGAACGCGCCACCGACATCGGTCCACTGGTGTTGCACTACCTGCCCTACTACGAGAAACGCTTTGGTAAGCCCAGCCGCACGATCAGTGATCGGGTGTTGAATGCATTGAGTCAACACGCCTGGCCTGGCAACGTGCGAGCCTTACGACACGCCGTGGAACGGGCCGTGATTATGGCGCCAGGTGATGCGTATCAGTTTGACGACTTTGCGTTGCCCGACGCGCCAACGCAAGCCGTGAGTTCGACACTTGAACCAGACGACGGACTCAACCTCGAAGCGATCGAAAAGCGCGCCGTGTCGGCGGCACTTAAGAAGCACGGCTTCAACATTAGCCGGGCTGCCAAAGAACTTGGCTTAACCCGAGCTGCGCTGTATCGGCGAATGGAAAAACATGGCCTGTAGACCACAGGAGAGTCGATCATGAACCTCGGCCGTCAGTTCGGCGTGCAGGCCACGTTGCGCGCACTGGTGTTGCTCGCCTCCATGATGCTCCTGTCATATCTTCTTTTTAAAACCGATTTCTACATTACGCCTGTGGTCACCGCCGCCCTCTGCGCGGGACTGGTTGTCGAGTTTGTTTTTTTCGTACGTCGCACCAATCGCGAAGTGGCGCGCTTTTTCGAGAGCGTGCGACACGCCGATTTCTCACATCGGTTCGACCCATCGTTAAAAGGTGCCGGGTTCCAAGAGCTCGCTCGCAGCATGCGAGAGGTGGTAGAGCGACTGCAAGACTTACGTCGCACGGGCGAAGAAGATCGGCTTCGCCTTCAGGCGCTCGTTGAACATGTGCCCGTTCCTATGTTTGGGGTAATTGGCCAAGAGCGCATCGTGCAGCACAACCACGCCGTTCGTCGGTTCTTCGGTTCGACACCCGTGACCAGCGTAGACGATCTTGAGCGCTTCGGACCGGAGCTGCCCGCGGCGATACGGTCGAAAAAGCCCGGACAAAGCGCGCTGGTGCGACTCAAAATGGAAGACGGCAGCGCTCAGCGCATGACGCTGTCGCTGACCGAGATTGTGGTGGGGCAAGAACAGCAGCGGCTGGTAACACTGCAAAATATCAGTGATGAACTGGCGGCCAGCGAGTTAGAAGCGTGGCAGCAGATGGCGCAGGTGCTCGCACATGAGATTATGAATTCACTCACGCCTGTCGCCTCGCTCGCGGACACCGCCCGCGAGCTGCTCAAGTCAGATGACGAAAACAAACGCGCGCAGGCCCAAGACGCCATTGCAACCGTCGCACATCGAGCCGAATCCTTAATGCACTTTGTGCAAGGCTATCGGCGTTTTTCACGACTCCCTGAACCGGTTCTCGAGACGATCAACGCCGAGACGCTATTGCACGCGATGGTCTCAGTCATCGAGGCAGAGGCCGAAACCGCGGGCATTACTCTTTCGATCAGTGCTCCGAGTAGCGGTGTGCAACTTCGCGCGGATCGTCATCAGCTGGAGCAAGTCGTGATCAACGTGCTGCACAATGCCATGGCCGCCGTCGCCGACGCAGAGACCCCAACAATACAGTTGGCGTGCAGCATCAGCCGCCAGGGCCGGCCCACGATTGAGATCAGCGACAATGGTCCGGGTATACCCCCTGAACTACGCGAGCGTGTTTTTGTGCCGTATTACTCGACGCGTGATGACGGGTCGGGCGTTGGATTGGCGCTCACTCGACAGGTGATGATTGCGCACGGCGGCACCGCGAGCATTGGCGACGCGACGGGCGGCGGCGCTCGCATCATTTTACGTTTCTAGTCGCGGCGCGCCCACAACCCGGCATCAATTTTTCGCCTTAGAATCACGGTGTTTGCAGTCGCTGTAACACCCCAATATGCGTTCGCTGCACGCTTAGCAAGTGGAATTAAACGCCCAGATCACTTCCCAGAAGACCCCAGCGACGCCGCTCGTTGAGAACAAAGCGGTAACGGTGCTTGAGAAGAATGACGCAGACTAGGCCGAAAATAGATCCCCGCTTCCCCTACGTCGACAGCGTTAGTGTGATACCGGGCGGCCAGAGAACGTTGGCCCTGATTTCTTTTTACGACGACGACGGCGCTTCTTCCCCGCACCGGCTGTTGATGGACGTGCGCTCGACCGACGACTTTTAGGCGCCTCCTCAAGTGAATCGTGCGGCTCGTAGCCCTGCAGAATCTGTTTTTCTAACGTCGTATCCAACAATTTTTCGATTGCATGAAGCAGTTTGGATTCATCCGCCGATACCAGCGACACGGCCGCGCCCATTTGTCCGGCCCGCGCTGTTCGGCCAATGCGATGAACATAATCTTCAGGCACATTGGGTAGATCGAAATTCACGACGTGCGGCAATCGTTCGATATCCAATCCGCGCGCGGCGATATCCGTCGCAACCAGCACCCGGATTTTACCGGCCTTGAAGTCGGTCAGGGCGCGCGTCCTGGCACCCTGAGACTTGTTGCCATGAATCGCCGCAGAATGTAGGCCATCCTTTGTCAGTTGAGTGGCCAGTCGATTGGCGCCGTGCTTGGTACGTGCAAAGACAAGCACCTGCCGCCAGTTTCTGGACCCGATCAGATGCGACAGCATTTCTCGTTTGCGACGCTTATCAACCGGGTGCACTATTTGTGTCACTCGATCAGCCGGCTTATTGCGCGCCGCCACCTCAACTTCAACCGCGTCATGAAGCAACGAATTGGCGAGCGTTCGTATATCTTTAGAAAACGTTGCTGAAAAGAGCAAGTTTTGGCGATGCGCGGGTAACTGCTTCAGAATCTTTCGAATGTCTCGAATAAAACCCATATCGAGCATGCGATCCGCTTCATCGAGCACCAGAAAATCCAGTTGCGAGAGATTCAGCGTGCCGCGATCCAGATGGTCCAACAAACGACCCGGAGTGGCCACAACGATATCAACCCCTTTGCCCAGCTTTTTTAACTGAGGATTGATGCTAACCCCGCCGTAAATGGTCGCAGTACGGAAGGGTAAGTACTTGCCATAGTTTTCAACGCTTAGCGCCACTTGCGCCGCAAGTTCGCGGGTTGGCGTTAGAATCAGCGCCCGAACCTTTCGGGTTTTAGGCGGATTCTGTGGCTGCGTTGTCTGCAGATGATGCAACATAGGCAGCGTAAACCCAGCCGTCTTACCCGTGCCTGTTTGAGCAGCGGCGAGAATGTCCCGACCGCTAAGAACGGCTGGAATGGCCTGTTGTTGGATTGGGGTGGCTTCGCTGTATCCCAAAGAATTGATGGCACGCAGCAGCTCGGCCGACAGGCCGAGATCAGTAAATAACATGATGAGATAACTCCAGGGCGCCTGCCGCAGCGGGCTTTCCCGCGGGTTCGGTCCAGGCTGTTTCACTGCCGGGCTTCCGCTGATGGCGATGCGCCGGAATTGGGCGCAGACCGATGTGCGCCGAAGGGGCGTGCACTATAACAGGTTCAAAGTAATTTGAAAGGGGCGAAGGCGCAGACTCGCCAAAACGGTGGTGACGGCGGGAGATGCCGAGTCGCTATTCACGTTACTCAACAAAAACGGCGTGCATTCAATAGCGTAAGACGGCGTAACAAAACGTCGAAATCCATAGAGCGAGCAGGCGTTGTGTACGATATTTGAGCGTCTAATCAACAACCGTTTTTGAGAAAAAGGCGCGATCAAGTCACGGCAGCGATCAACGACATGCGGGCGGTCAGCGCTATGTCGTACGCGCAAACTGGTAGGATCGATTGAGAATCGATTTCACGGTTTCCAGCTCATCATGGTTGCGCGGCGAGAAAACCATGACGAGTCCATGAGGCCATTTGCCGGCAGTTACCAGGTAATGATCTTCACCCCATCCCTTGTCAACAATTTCTGTTGCATCCTCCGATGACAGCACGACGTGCATACTCCCGCTGTCCGGGTGCGGATGAATATGGGCAAACTCCCGACCAACCATAAACGCATGATGGTTGCACTCTATCGAGTCGTGCATCACCAGTGCACGAGCCCCCGGAACCGATATTGCGCTCTCCTCATTGCTGACGCCGAATAACGCGAACGCCCAGTTGTGAAGCTGCTCAACAATCTCGTCGCGACCGTGCTGAGTGAGCTGCATATGGGGCAGCCCCTTGGTCGTATCGGGTTTTGCGCCGTGCCGTCTGGCCAGGTTAAAGCGCTCAGCCATGGCTATTTCTCCCGTTGTGGCCTCTTGTTGTAGTCCAGGTCGATCGGTGTTGGACCCTGCGCTTCGCCGATGAGCTGACGCATTTGGAGCCGGAAGCGCTCGGCGCGGTCCCTATTCATCATAAAGCGGCGGAAATCCCCCGGCGACGTGTTGTGATGCAGGACGGACTGATAGTTTGCGGGCGCGTCGATGTCATAGCGAACGGGGAACTGCAGCCAGGTCGCCTGCATCTCCTTGGACAACATCCAGTTGAGGTACAGCTTGGCGGCGGCCTTGTTTTTTGCCTGGGTGGGTATAGCGGCCGTCTGAAACCATGTCAGAAAGAAGTCCTCTTTCGGCAATAAAAATTGTGTCTTACTGTCCGGCGGCGTTTCAAACGCCCAGAACGTTGTGAAGCTGGCGGCGTACCAGTCGTTATTGATCGCAACATAGGGCATTGCAGTGCCCCGCACCCAAACCGGCTCGTTCGCTACCAGCTTTTCAAGATACTCCCAGCCGTACTTCTCTTTTAAGTGCCAAAACTGGTAGAGGACGGCGTCATCATCATGGGGGTAAGTCAGAATGATCTTGCCCTTGAGATCGGGATTCAAATAGTCCAGAGCATCTCTTGGTGGCTCGTCTACCAGGCTGGTATTGACAAAATTGCTGAACGTAACACCGTATACGCTCGTCCAACGTCCGTGGGGGTCTTTGTGATCGGGAAAAACCTTGTCCCAGTTTTTTGGTCGATAAGGCTCCAGCAAATCGCGATCGACGTAGTACTCGAAGTCATGCAGAGTCTGAAACTGAATGACATCGGGCACGTCAGACGCTCGGCCGGCCGCTCTCGCGTTGTCGTATCGGGGCGCATGATTAAGGCTTACATCAACCGTATGCGTAGCCTTTAGTTTGGGAAATCGCTTTTTGAAGCGGTCAAAGTAGTAGTCAATCTGGTCTGCCTTATCCCCGCCTGCTCGGAGCACGAATTCTCCACCTTCGGCAAGAGCGTCCGCGTAGAGCTCATCCAGGCTCTTCGTCTCAATCTGATTACTTTGAGGCAGCGCCGGGGCGGTGCTGAACACGCTGGCACAGACCAGCAAAGCGCTCAAGTAAGGCGTTCTGGCTTTCGTCATTTTCAAATACCTCTATCAAAAAGGGCGGGACGGTTGTTATTGCGTCCACTTTAAAACGAGCATAGCATTTGACGTTTTTCGTGATAATAAGGTAAATATGGGAATAACTATCCCATTTTAAGGGACATTATTAATGGACGTCATCAAAGCAATGCGGGCCTTTACAGAGGTTGCGCAGAAAAGCGGGTTCGCCCCAGCCGCCCGATCACTCGGGATTTCGACCTCATCGGTGAGCCGTCAGGTGATCGAGCTAGAAGAGTGGCTCGGGTTAACGTTAATTCAGCGAACCACGCGTAGATTGTCGCTCACCGAAGAGGGTGTTTTTTATCTCAATGAGTGCCAGCAAATCCTTGACGATGTAAATCGAATGCGGGCCACAGCAACTGAGATCATTGATCAGCCAAAAGGCACACTAAAGGTAACGGCGCCCGTATTTCTCGCCAAGGAATGCATCCTACGAGTCCTGCCCGAATTTTTGGCTTTTTATCCAAACATCACCCTAGAATTGACCGCGCTCGACCGATTTGTCGATCTGGTCGAAGAAGGATTCGACGTCGCTATTCGGGTTGGTGAACTGCCTGATTCCTCGTTGGTTATGAGGCGATTAGGCGAACTGCATCTGATCGCTGTTGCCAGCGACGACTATTTATCCGCACGCGGGATACCCGCAACGCCTGCTGATCTTATTAAACACAACTGCATCGTCGACGAGGTAGCGAGTTTTGCAAATCGATGGCCATTTAGAATTCAGAACAGACGACAGCGAGTTAGGGTTTCCGGCAACATTAAAGTCAATAATGGAGAAATAGCGCGCGATCTCGCTGTGGCGGGCGTTGGTGTTGCGTTGCTTCCCGATTTCTTTGTTCGAGACACGTTACGGATGGGAGACCTCGTCGAGGTTCTTCAAGACCAGGTGGATAGCAGTATCGGCCTGTATTCCGTGTATCCGCAGAGCAAGCACGTCCCAATAAAGGTAAGAGCGTTCATTGACTTTGTGGTCGACTACCTGCACACGTTTAGGAAGAATTGAACCCGAAGAGGGTTCTTACTTACAACCGATAGAAGACGTTCTCAAAAATTTGCGCTACCGAGACACGGATACTTGCTACCAGTGATCGATAGATAACATCTGATTTAAGCGGCTTGTTTCACGAATGACGCGTTTCGCTCGACGTTATTTGATGAAACCTATTCGTTAACCGTCATTCGCGGCAGGGATTCGAGCAAATGACACAACTGGCCGACACCGAACACTCGCGTAATTAAGTCGACAGGACTTAGCTGCTGTCGTAGGGGTTAAATCCACGGATAGCTTTAGGAGATTCCAATATTTCGAGCTCATCGTACACTTCCTGTGGTGAAAGCTCGGGTTTCTCCAGCATAATTTGAATCATTTGTGTGGAAACCAACGACAACTCGTCCAGGTCGTTGGCGACCTGTTCAACAACGTATTCCGTCTCGGGCGTTTGCGACGTCGCTGAATCGCCAAGCGCCGCTTTTAACGCGTCTCCCTTCACGACCTCAAACTTTTTATCTTTCGCATTGTGAGCGAGGATCCCGTCCGTCGACCTTTCTAAATCCAGCAATTGCTGTCGAACGGTGCCTTCATCGTCTGCAAGCATTACTTTTAACATCATTGTCGACACCAACTCTACCTCAATAGACCCGACAGGATCGGTCCAAACGGTGCCACCAACCTCATCGGTTACCACCTTAGGTCGTCGTACAAGTCGAACTGTGGCGGTCAAGTCATTGTCCATCCAGCGCTCCCGAGTAAAAGCACGCCTCACCGTGCGGTGAAACTCGTCAGTTTTCCCTAAAATGGTTATCGGCATGATTCGCACAAACTTAATTCAAGGATTGCCAGGCCAAATTTTGCCGTCGCCGTCCATGGCATCAACACCAGCCAAACCCTTAGATATGGTGATCGAGGAAACTAGGCAGGTAACAGTGATTTCAGGCAGAATCCACAGGTGGATACGAACACGCTAATGATCGTGTTGCCACTACTAGACTGTGTTCGCGCTGACTTAGACAGCGGCGAGCTTTCCAGAGAAGGAAGATCTTACAAAGAGGAGCAGTGGCGATGAAACGAATGATTTTTCACTTTTCGATATGGGCATCATCGTTAGTGCTGTTGTCCGTAGTGGTGGCACCGAGTGTTTCTGCTGACGGTATCAACTCCGCTCAAGAAGAGCAGAACAAGCGGATCGCACGCGAGTTTTACGATGATCTATGGTTTAACAACCGAACCGACAATTACGGCAAATACATGGCCGACACGTATGTCGCCCATGACGTCGGTGACCGAAAAAACGTTTCCGAACCCGCCATTGAACAAAAGTACATTGCCGATTTTTTCTGGGAGAACGGCACCCTATCGGGCCAAATTGACTATCAGATAGCAGACGGTGATCTTGTCGCGACGCGCTGGGTGTCCGAATTTGAGCCTGAGACAGTGTTTGGCCGACTCTTACTAGGTAAGGCATCGTTACCGATTATCAATGTGTTTCGAATTGAGAACGGTAAAATTGTGGAGCTATGGAATCACCGCCATGATATCGATACCCGGCAAACCTTAAGGTTCACGGCACAAGGACTCTTGCTTGGATTGCTCATCGCGCTGGCCCCGTTGATCTGGGCCATTCGGTTACGGCGACGTCTTCGGGCCAACACTTAGACTCGTCGATACAGGCCTGATGTCGGACGGTCAACCGGATGCGCGTGCCGAGTAGGACAGCCCATGCACGAAAGACGGATCGAAACCTCGGCCGCTGCGTTTGGCAAGCCGATGCGCCGCGTTCGGTTAGCGCTTATTCCCTTTCGTTTGCCTCACGCCCCCCAACGATCGATTGTTTGCCAAATGGCATCGATGCACGATCGGGCAAGATGTTGACTGCGCATCGGCGACCAGCCGATTTCAGGCATGGGATGATTGGCGGCGTCTTTGAACGGCATTTCCAGAGTCATGGCCAAGCAGCCGAAGGTTTCCGCAACGTAGTCAGTGGCTTTGCGAAGATCCGCCGTGCCTGCCGGCGTCAGGTCGTAACCGTATTGCGTTTGAAAATCTGGAGTGATCGCAGACAGGCAGTGTTTAAACGCCTGCAGATCGGCATCCATGTCGTCGGTCCAACGCGGAACGCCCTCTGCGCCAGCAACGAAATTGTAGGGCAAGGCTTCATCGCCGTGCACATCAAAGAAAAAGTCGACGCCAGTCTCGTGCATGCGTTGCCGCGTGAAAAAGACTTCCGGCGAATCCGTTTCACTCGGTTCTTTCCAGGCACGATTTAAGTTGACGCCTTTGGCATTGCAGCGCAGGTGTCCCCGCACGCCGCCGTCTGGATTCATGGTGGGCACAACATACACAACGGCGCGTTCAAGCAGTGCGCGAGCGACCGGATCTTCCGCATCGGTCATGCGCTTTAGAAATCCTTCCGCCCACCATTCGGCCATGGTCTCGCCAGGGTGTTGGCGAGCAATCACCCAGCAGGCTTTTTTATCGGGCGTGGGCTCACCTAACGTCAGCAGTGTAAGCGGATGGCCATCGGGCGTGATGCACAACACTTGAGCTCGAACCCCGGGCAATGCAAGCGCCTCGCCGATCAATCGTTGATGACGCTCGAACGAGTACGGCGCGAAGTAGGCGAAGTACATGGAATCTGTCTTTGGCGTGCAGCGCCAGCTAAGCGCCTTGCCGTCAAACGCGGTATCAATACGAAACCAGTGATCTAAATCGGTCGACGCGACAACGCCGTAGTCTTCGAAACCGCTTGGGTAGGACATGTCTCCGGCATTTTCAATATACAACGTGCAGTCCTTACCCTGTGCATCACATAGCTGGAAGTAGAACCACTGGCCGTGGCGTCCGCCTTCATCCATTCGGATGGTAAGCCGGATGTCAGATGGCGATTCAATAGACTGAACGTCGATGTTGCCACCGTCGAAGTGATCATTGATGTGCATGCTGTGGTCCTTCCAGGTTTTGATGGGCAATGCGCGCCGGCCATGCCGATCTTGAGGCGTTTTCCATCAGGGTGAGTGGTAGGTTGCTTCTTATAAGCACTGTACCGCCTCCTTACGCTTTGTCACGACAATCGAGCAGCAATGGCCTGCAGCGTTTCTTTCAGGGCTGCTGCACGTGCACTCGCCTGATTGTCTGATTTCGCAGGTTTTATGGATCGCGCCGCCCGTCGAATGTCGCGCGCAAGCTTTTTGTCACGATCACCTGACTTCAACGTTGCACTCACTTGCGACAGAAGCCCGGTCAGGCGCTTCGCATCGCGATCCGACAACGCATTCTCTCGCATCAGCTGATCCATATACGCCATCGCCACAGCAGGCTCGGCCGGCCAGGTCACTTTATATTGCTGCTGTGGATTGAACACATCGCCTTGATCAGCAAGCTTTGCCGCCGCAATTTCGTTAGCGGAGAGATGTTCGCTTGGCAACAAATCAAACACATCCAGACCGCGGACAATTTCGGTGCCGTAGATCAAGCCGTTGTACCAGTAGGTTGACCAGTAACCGCCGAGAATCAGTGTTTCGGAGTCCAGTGGGCCACGGTCGAAGTAGGCGATTTCGAATGGGTTTTCGGAATCGGTAAAGTCGATAACCGAGATGCCGCCTTGGTACCAGGCCTGCACAAAAATATCGCGACCCGGTACAGGGACAATCGAGCCGTTGTGCGCTACGCAGTTTTCCACATCCAGTTGTGGCGCGGGCATTTTAAAGTAGCTACGAAATTCCAGTTTGCCATCGACAATGTCGTAAATAGCGTCCGCACCCCAGGTGAGCGGATCCCAAGACCGGCAGCGGGGGAAGGAACCGCCGCCCCACTCATCGGTGAACAACACCTTGGTGCCGTCGTTGTTAAACGTCGCGGAATGCCAGTAAGCAAAGCCTTCATCAGCCACCGCGTCGATGCGCGTGGGTTTGCGTGGATCGGAAATATCGAAAATGATGCCGTTGCCGGAACACGCGCCGGCGGCGAGTCCCGCGTCAGGGAACACGGTGATGTCGTGACACTCATCCGTTTGCGAGGTTTCCTGCGTCTCCTCTCCGTGGTCGCCGCCGCGCCACAGTCCGGCTAAGGCACCCGACTCCGGATCGGCAAAGACCGCTGGGGAATCCACAATGCGCGCGCTTGCCGGATCGTCGATGGGAATTTCGATGACATCGATGCGAAACAGCGCGGTGCGTTCATCGCCGGGCAAATCATCAAAGCACGATTCCATTTCTTCTTGTTCACGTATGCTCGACGTGCCTGAGTTATAGACAATGATCTTGCCGTCTTTGTCGGGGCCACTCACCACCGAATGGGTGTGCGAGCCGCGGCAGGTTTGCACCATGCCAGCTTGTATGGGGTTGGTAATATCCGAGATATCGAAGATGCGGATGCCGCGGAAGCGTTCGGCGCTAACGTCGTCCGGCACGCCTTCCAAACCGCAATCCAACCGGCTGCGCGTTTCTTGCACGGACATGATCAATAGATTCTCCACGATCGAGACATCACCCTGCCCGCCCGGGCAAACGATCGAGGCCGCCAGATCGGGCACGCCGTCGTCTTCAATCTTGTAGATATTAAAGCCGTGATAGTTGCCCGCAACGAGCACGTCGTCCGCAAAGGCCATATCGGTGTTGGCAAAGCTGAGCATCGGCGAACGGGAGTCACCGTTACGCGGCACGATGGGTTTGTTCTCCTCTTCCTCTTTGCCGTCTTCGCTCTCCTCCGGCGCTTTTTTAGCCGGCGCTGAAAGTGGATTGTCCGGATCAAAGAATCCAGCGGGCTTACGCATGGCAGACAGCAGCTTCATATTGAGAATCGCTTCTTCGGCATTCTCAAGGCCCGCCGTGAGTGAGGCGCGTGGATCGGTGGATAGGGTGCCAAGCAGCGCATTCATCCGCTCAATTTCCGCCGTTTGGTCGTTCACAATGTCGGACGTGAACTCATGCAATACCGGATCGTAGGCCGCACCCGGCTGCTCGAGCAGTTCTTCGACCATCACAATCGCCCCTTCGTGATGGGGAATCATGAGCTCCAAAAAGAGACGATCGAATTCGGTGCCTTGAAGCGTGGCGAGTTTCGCCATTTGCTCTGGACTGGCCATACCAGCCATGTCGTGATTCATGTGCATGGCATGATGCTCGGTCGGGTCGGGCACGTCTTCGCCACGATCACGCAACCAGTTTTGCATGAATTCAATTTCGTCTTGCTGCGAGGCGTCGATGCGTCCCGCGGCATCCAAAATCACTTTGCGATTCGTGCGATCAGCAACCAGTGCCGCCATCTGTACGGCCTGATTGTGGTGCGGAATCATATCTTGCATGAAGCGCGTGTCATCCGGAGAGTGACTCGTGCGGGCAATGTCGACGGCTTCTTTCGCACTCAGCGCACGATTGGCCTCACCGGGCGCGCCGGGCTGAATAATCGGTACATCGCCGTCGGCGAAGGTGGCCGACGACCAACACAGAATGGCCACCACCGCGATCATCGTGTGCTGAAAATCCTTTACATGCATGTTGTCTCTCCTAAAGCAGGAGACCATTCACCTATCCCCGATTCGCCAAGTCTTTCGCATTTTGCAAACCACTCGGGTGTATCGAACTCGGTTAACCGTCCCCAATACAATCTTTATTTCTTAAGGTATTTGTGCAGCCAATTATTCACTTGCTCATGCCAATGCATGGAGTTGTGTGGCTTTAGCACCCAATGGTTTTCGTCAGGGAAATACACAACGCGACTCTCGATGCCTTGACGCTGTAAGGCGGTGAACGCCGCGATTCCTTGCGTCACCGGTACCCGGTAATCGAGCTCGCCATGAATGACGAGCATCGGCGTTTTCCATTGATCAACATAGAGCGCCGGGTTGTGTTTTTCATGTCCTTCCGGGTTCTGATAGTACGGCCCACCGTGTTCCCATTCTGGGAACCACAACTCTTCGGTCGTGTAGTACATGGAACGATGATCAAACACCCCGTCGTGATTCACCAAACAGCGGAAACGGTCCGGCCACTGGCTGGCGATCCAGTTGATCATGTACCCGCCATACGAGGCGCCGAGCGCACACACCCGATCGCCATCCAGAAAGTCGTGTTGGTCGATCGCTGCCGCCAAGCCAAGCTTCAGATCCTCAAGCGGTTTTCCGCCCCAGTCTCCAGAGATACTGTCGGTAAACGCTTGCCCATAGCCTGTTGAGCCATGAAAGTCGATCATCACCGCGGCAAATCCTTGGCCCGCATAGGTTTGGGGGTTCCATCGATAATGAAAGCTATTTGAGAAGCTTCCTTGTGGACCGCCATGAATCAAAAAGGCCACCGGGTAGGATCGGCCGCGTTTATAGCCGGCGGGCTTGACCACAAAGCCGTACACGGTGTCGCCGTTGGCGCCTTCAAACGAAAATTGCTCGTACTCGCCCATGTCCACATCACTCAGTGTGCGCGACGCCACGTCGGTGAGTTTCAGTGTGTCGCCAGAGGCGTTGTCGCGCGCATACAGTTCGTACGGTGACGTCAGGCTATTCATCATATACACGATGTGGTCTTTGCCGACATCGATCGAACCGATTGCGCCACCGCCCACCAGCTTGACGGGCTCATCGTTATCAAGATCGAGCTGCCAAAGCGTTTTATGGCCGACGTCCTGAGCGACCATCAGAATCGCTGTACTGTCCGAAGAAAAAGTAATGCTGGACGGCGAGCGGTCCCAGCTGTCGGTGAGTGAACGCGTTTTTCCTGTGCGAAGGTTGCGCAGCATCACGCGGTATTTATCCGCTTCGAAACCCGGTCGCGACATGGCTTTGTAAGCAAGATAGCGCCCGTCCGGACTCAACGTGGGCGCGGTGTCAACCGCTTTATTATCAGCCGTCAGATTCTTCGGCTTGCGGGGCTTGCGCAAGGATGTGGAATAGATATCGAAGTTGGTGGACGAGGGCTCATCGGCGTCGCGCAGTCGCGCGGTAAAGTACAGCGTCTTGCCGTCGGGCGAAATCACATAGTCGCCCTTGCCGCCCCACACGCGTGAAGGCACATCGGCGTCGAGCAAGGTTGCGCGAACCGGCGAGCCGTCGGCAATGCCATCCTCGTTGAGCGTCAAGGTAAACAGCTGAGCGCGCTTTTCATCGAGCCAATGGTCCCAGTGGCGCATGAACAGTTGGTCGTAGTGAGACGCCGAGACCTTACTGTTTTTCTTATTGGCGTTGCGTTCGACCGTACAGGCAAGATCCTCGCAATCCAGATGCACGGACAGCGACACTACCAGTGTGTCGCCCGTCGGAGACAAGCGAAAAGTGCTGACGCTTAGCGGCAAATCGGTGACTGGCTGTGCTTCACCGCCATCAATCGGCAGACGCCAAACTTGATTTGTGTCACCGCGTTTCGATAAAAACAGCACGTACCGACCATCCGGCGACCACGCGGGTGACGTGTCGTTGGCGTCATGCGTGGTCAAGCGCTGCGCGTCGCCGCCCGAAACCGGACTCATCCACAGATCATAGCGACCTTTGTCGGCGTCAAGATCAGTGTGTCGAACCGGATAAACAACGGTGTTACCGTCCGGCGAGAGTGCTGGCGCCCCGATGCGGTCGATCATCACAAGGTGTTCGGCCGTAAACGGCTCCGCGACACTCACCGGCATGGCCAGCAGGAACAAAACGGATAAGTAAGCTAGATGTCGCATCGGATCCCCAGGGCAAATAAGTGAAGCGAACAGTCTAGACAAATGCCCGGTTAAGGCAAGCCCGGATAAAATGGGTGAAGTACATCCGTTTCCCTTTTTCTAGGGTTTTTGCTGTATGACAAGCCTATGATCTTATTGATATAAGCATGCTCGCACTCATACAAAAGCGATTTTCACTGACTTTCCTATCGCGTTTTCTTACCCGGATTTTCAAGCGCGCCAGTGACGGTGTTGAGGCGCTCCCAAGTCGCCCACAAAACGTGACGTACCCTGTGTTCACCGAAGCAACGTGTGCAATGTCACTGAGAAAAGACTCGACCGAGCCGTCGAAAGGCGCCGACGGCTACGGTTATTTCGGATACCTGTCTGGCGACGGCGCCGTCAGCGCCTCCGGTATTGTCGGGCGAGCGATCTCTATCGACCGCGCGAATAACGTCATCGTTGCTTTGCCTAGCGCGCGGCCTGTTGCCAGCTCCCACTCGGACGGGGTGTCGCCGAACGCGCTATACGAAGCGATCACCAGAGCAATCGCGTGATAGCCACCTCTATACGTCGGCGAAAGTCACTGATACAAGCGGCTGGCCAGACCCAACTGCCGCACGCTTCATGCCCTCTGAGTTGTAGGCCATCGCCAGTTCGCCAGCCGGCGTGACCGCAATGATGCCGCCGTCTCCGCCGAGCCGCGCGACCTCTGCCAGCATAGCGTCGATGGCCTGCGAGAGCGGAACGCCGGCCCGAACCGCGCTGGCAATCGATACGGCTCCGCCTGCACGGATAATGTGCTCGCCGACACCCGTGCAAGAAATCGCCACGTCATTGTCCGCCCAGGTACCGGCGCCGACCAGCGGCGAGTCACCGACCCGGCCCTCCAGCTTGCCGAAGGTCCCACCGGTCGATGTTGCCGCAGCTAGCTGGCCCTCGGTATCGAGCGCGACCGCACCAACCGTGCCATGCTTTTGCCCGAGTTCATCCGGCTCAACGCCCACGGGAAGCGTGTAGTACGCCGATGGTTCTTCGACGAGCGCAAAGCCCTGCCTTGCCGCGAATTCGCGGGCGCCTTTGCCGGCCAGCATGACGTGCGGCGTATGCGTCATAACGCCACGTGCCACCCGTACCGGGTTTGCCACATCCTGTATCGCCGCGACGGCCCCCGCTTCTCGCGTGGGCCCAAACATGATCGATGCGTCAAGCTCCGTGTAGCCCGCCGTGTTGGGCGCGGAACCACGGCCCGCCACGTACAGGCCGCTCTGTTCCATCTCAGCAACGGCGTGCTCGACGACATCAAGCGAGCTGCCACCTTCGCGCAAAAGCGACTCACAACGGCGGGCAAGTTCCGACAGGTGCGCCTCGGTTTGCGCGTAGTCCCGTCCGGCCACGGCCCCGGCGCCGCCGTGTAAAGCGAGTGCGTAATTCATAACCATATCGATTCCCTAAACACCTGTTAATTGCCCGCACAACAGACCGAAGCTCCCGGTGCGCAACCAGGGCGGCCTCCAATTGTAGACCTTCTGCGGCAATCGTTGTCGATGAAGTGGGCTGACTGCAACGAACCCCCAATCGTTACCCTGCACGCAGTGGCTTGGGCCTCGACCGGTGTTCAAGCTAGCGCAAAACCGCGTGGAACGCGACAACAAAAACGGCCCTCCGGTGTCTAGCGACGATGGAGACTCTTTGTTGGAGAGCCTGGCATTGTCTGACCCTCAACTGCGGAACCCCACGCGATCATCGACCTGTCGTTACAACCAAAGCAAACGAACTCACTCGGCCACGCCGGACAGACGTCTTGTCATGTTCTTTGTGGCGTCACCGTTTGAGTCTACTGAAACGCGCAGGCTGGAAAATCGCCCAGTCGCTCGATCAAGTTTCGACATAGGGTTCGAGCTTCGCCCTTGGCACCGCGCACGGCAAGCAGCTTAGCCAAGCGCACAGTGGCTTCGGGCTCAAAGGGCGCCTCGGCGAGAACCTGGCGGTACCACAGCTCCGCATCGACCGATTGTTTAAGCGCTTCATACGATTCGCCGATCACAACGCCAAGCGCGACCTTCCATGGACCCACTCGCTGGGGTTCGTAAGCGTAGGCCTGGGTCATCGCTTCCCAAGCCTGCTCGAAATACGCGATCGCCTGTTTGGGCTCGTTGCGAATGTTCGCAATCTCGCCAAGATTGATCAGCGCCGCCCAGGCCTTGTTATCCAGATCAAGCACGTTCTGATACAAACTGATCGCCCGATCCAGATCTCCCTGGGCGGTATACACAAACGCGAGCGCCTTTACCGCATCGGGGTCTTTAGGCGCCAGACGCACGGCTCGCTCGGCCATGGCGGCCGCGCGTTCGAGTACGGCAACGGAATCGGGCTGCTGAGTGAGTCCTTGGTCCAGGGCTTCGGCGAGAGAGCTTGCGCCCGTACGCGTGGTATCGCGCGGATAACGGATAACCCGCTGGACCAGCGCGTTGGCAAGACCCGCCTGGGCATCCGCGTGTTTGGGTTCTATGGATAGCACACGCTCGTATAGTCCGATCGCCGCCTCGTTATCGGCGCGCGTAAAGCGCATGTATAAATCATTGGCCCGCGCGACGTCTTGCGACAGGGCGTCGGGCGGTGCCGGTTGTGAAAAATATGGCGAGCTAAACGCGACGTAAGTGGCGAGCACCCCGATCGCGGCCAAAGTCAAAAGGCGGCGTGGCCATAACCGTTTGTGTCGCTCGAGTGGGGCCGGGTCATCGACGTCGGGCGATACCGCGGCAATCAGCCGGTAGCCGCGTTTAGGCAATGTTTCAATAAACTCAGGCGACCGGGCTGAATCACCCAGCGCCCGGCGCAGCCTCGATACGGCTCGTGCAACCGTGTCTTCGCCCACAACCATGTTGGTCCACAGAGCGCGCTCAAGCGCCTCTCGCGATCGCACTTTGTCGGGTGTTTCGGCCAGAAAGGTCAGAAGTGCCATGAGCTGTGGTTCAAGCGTGATCGCTTGATCCTCTTTTGACAATCGGCCACTCTCAGGCTCCACCCGCCAGGGGCCTAAACGAAACGGCTTTGCCTCGGAAACAAGGGCAGAATGAGAAGACGAAGTCATGATTTATTATCGCATAACCAATTGATTTATTTAATGTCAGGATTTCGTCAGGAAAGCAGGAGTCGCCCGACATGGTGCACGCGCCAGCGGTGCGGTGAACTGAGTATCGCTTTCAAACGGAGAACAGTTATGCCTCGCTTTTTTGTGCTCATTTTCGGTTTCATCGCACTGCAATCAAGTGTTTATGTGATCGCTGACGACGGCTCGCCGACCACCGACCAGCCCCAGATCGACTGGCTTGAAGCACTCCCGGTCGAGCAAGTACGCGAAGACCTAGAGGTGATGTATCAAGGACTGCAGAACGGCCATGCGAACCTGTACGCACAGCGCAGCCCGGCCGAGTATTTTCGCTTCTATGAGTCGATGCGCGACGCCATTACCCGGCCAATGTCCCGCCGCGATGTTCAGATTGCCTTTGCGCGGTTTGCCGCGTTTGGCAAAGTCGCCCATGCCAATGTGGGGTTTCCCAACGACGCGTTTGAGCAGTTCAGGAATCAAGGCGGACGCACGTTTCCCTTTTATCTGCGTATTGTTGATGGCGTGGTTTTCGTGTCCGAAAATCTGTCTGGTCACACCGACATTCAAACCGGCGACGTTGTGACAGCACTGAACGGCAGGCCGATGAGCGAGTGGTTGGATCGGGTAGCGGATCATATCTCCGCCGACTCACCGTACATCGCGCACTCGCTGCTTGAGTTTACGTTTGCCCGAGATCTGTGGGCGGTATTGGGTGAGGTTGACACATTCGATCTTGATCTTGAACGAAACGGCGATGCGTTTCGTGTTGAGGTTAAGGCGACCCGACGTGATCAGCAGCGAGCGGCCGCCGTCGACTTAACTGAAACGTTTAGCCTGAGCGGCAACGAGCGCAAGTTTCAAATGTTGGATGAACGCCTTGGCTACTTGCGTCCCGGGCCATTTTACAATGTGGAGAACCCATCCGAGTTGTGGGACAACACGGCGTTTGTTGCGTTTATTAACCAGGCCTTTGAGCAGTTGCTATCGCAACAGGCCGAGTCATTAATTATCGACCTGCGCCAGAACCCAGGTGGTGATAATTCGTTTAGCGACCCCATGCTGGCATGGATAGCGGACGAACCCTTCCGGTTTTGCTCTTTGTTTCTGATTCGCTCAAGCGACGAAGCAGCGGCGTCCAACGCCAAGCGCCTCGATGCCAGTGGCAACCTCAGCGGCGTGTCAGCGCAGTTTGCCAAAGAGTACGATCGCGTGCCGCGGGGGCACCTGTTCCCGTTTGATATTCCGTTTGCCGAGCCACGTAAAGGCGAGCGCTTTGACGGAAAGGTCTACGTGCTGATAAACCGCCACAGCTACTCCAACGCCGTCAACGTGGCCGCGATGGTTCAAGATTACGGCATGGGCACCATTGTTGGTGAGAAGACCTCGGATCTGGCGACAACCTACGGCGCCATGGAACAGTTTAGCCTGCCAAATACCGGTATCAGCGTGTCGTTTCCCAAGGCGCACATTGTGAGACCTTCAGGTGATACCCAGCCTGATGGTGTCACGCCCGATTGGGCAATTCCGTCGCCTGTGACATCCACTCAGACCGATACTGTTCTTGATCAACTGATCGAACGACTGCAAAGCAATTGAACGTATCATGACACCCAACCCCGCTACTGGACCAGGATTGGCATTCCAAATAAATCTGGGCGGCACTTTGAACATGGCTCCACGACTACGGACCTCGCCGCTTCAAAGCGCCTTATTTGTAGTCAATGTCGCACTTCTCTTGCAAAACCGAGAAAGTGCTGGCCGTACAGAGTGAGGAATGGAAAATAAAATGGGGACGTCACCGCATGTGGTCCTATCTGACACTGCGGTTCGCCCCCTTAGAGTTATAGGTGTGCAGTCGTATGTTGGGCTTAATCAACACCACTCGGTCCGGGTGGGCCTAAAAAGAACAGCTGGAAGCGAGCAATATCAATAAAGTTGACGATGTTGTCGCCATTCAAATCCGCGTCCGCATTCCAGTTAGGACTGGCGGGCGTGGCGAGAAACGCGACAGTCATTTGTGCATAGTCCACAAAGTTGACGCTGCCGTCGTTGTTCAGGTCAGGGTCACAGAAGTTACCAAAACCATCATTGTTGGTGTCAAGCTGGGAACTGTTTGGGTCCAAACTGCAGTTGTCGACAAAATCGCGCACCGTGTCTGTATCCGAATCAGGCGGCGCATGAAACCCGGCAGAGAGTTGATAGTTAGTGCTCGCTGACATGCCAATCGGGCCGGCTTGCGCCGGAGAATCAAATACCGTGTAGTTGGTAGATGTCATCGGTATACCACTGGCATCGATGACGTCCCAGTCAATCCGGTAGTTGGTACTGGCCTGAGGATCTGCAAACACATTATGATCGACAAACCATAAAACTGAGAATACGAGCAGGAGTACCAGATTCTTCATTATCGTCTCCGTTTTGACGAGTAAGGCGCCACCTTGATTATCTGTGGTTCGCTTTAAGTATAAGCAATTAGTAATTGGTTGAATGGTCTGCAAGACGTGCCTCCTCCTCGTTCTCTTTAATCAGCGAACGCGGGATTATCGTCGCCGGTCCATTCGGCCTGCTTTGGTCGGCCAATAACGCGCGTTGTTGCTTGAACTTCTGTTCAGTAAAGCTCAGTAACTCTTGTTGTTGGCGTGCAAACTCCTCATCGCGCAGCATGTCCTGAAGCAGGTCGTTAAGTGCGCCGGGCGTTAAGCGCATCGTATGCTGATCAAAACGCATGGCAAGCACCAGTGACCCATCACGCTCTTCAGGCACAATGTTTATTGTCAAGGGCGGACCATTCTTGCGGGTCGCCTTTACGCCACTTTCGGTAAATTCCTGCAATGCGCTGGTGAGAACACGATCACAATGAAAAGTTGAGTCTTCAGCAGGAAGATTTTTCTTAATGTCAAACACGTCTGGTTGAACACAACGTTCGACTAACAGTTGACGGCGGTCATAATCGAATAGAACGGCATAACCTCGTCGATCATCATCGACGGCGGAACGCCATTCTTTGCTCCTACCCTGTAACCATGCCGGTGCCTGATAATGGTCGCGACTGGCCTCAGCACCAGGCTCGGTGTTCGAGGGCCCTGGGTGAGCAATCGATGAAGTTGTCAAGCGGTTTATCTCACTCGACTGAGTGATGACCACACCCGTTAATACCAACGCTGTTGCGGTTGCTACCATTGCCCAAATAGTGATGATGTCTAACTTCATGTTCTTATCTCATAGTCATTCGAAGTGGTCGTTAGTCGATGCGAGCGCATATTGCATAGCAATTTCGCGAATTATTTGGCAAGTCATAGCTTGCACTGCATGACCAAGTTGTACTTGAAAGCGGGTAAGAGGTACCGACGGCACCAAATCTGGCTGAACTTCCTCGAGCGCCGCCGCCTATTAGCTTTTTACCCACAGGGCAAGTCACCGTGGTCGAACCGTAGTAGCACTCAAGATTGCCATGCGCGTGACAGTTCGTTGTGGTTGAGTCGAGATTGTAAGACGCAGAGACGAGCTCCCAGCCAATATCGATGTTTCCGGAGACCTGCAGGCTTGGGATAGTCACGTCATGTGTGCTGGACGGGTTTTGTGTACCAATCCCGATACCGTTCGAATTCGAGCGTATAAGTGCTCGACTTCGGGCAACATCGCGAAAGGTAACATCCTGCTCCCTTACCTCAATAGCGGCGAACTGCTCATCACCTGCAGTATTGAACCAGCGGAAACCGTTAAAGTCGTCTTGAATAACGATATCGAACACAGAGTCAAACGTTATTTGAGAAGTGGCGGTCAAATCGGCTAACTCAACGTCTCCAAGATTATACGATGAGCTGCTGTTTAAATCGGCGCCGGTAATACTGCCGTCGAGTATTTTCGCACTGGTTACCGCGTCATTTGCTAGTTCAGCGGTTCCCACTCCGTTGCTGGCAATGCTTAAAGACGCATTTCCGGACGACGCGCCACCGGTCAATCCAGTGCCCGCGAATACGCCGGTAATGTCTCCCGGGCTGGCTTCAAGTACAGAAATGCGTCCATCGTTGACACTAATTGAACCGGCATTGGTGGCAATATCCGCCGTATTGCCATTGGCCGTTGTCAGCGCGTTTTGCGCAACGATATCGACATCACTAATATCCCCACTCAGATCCATCACCTGTGACTGGAGATCGGCAACTTCAGACGATTGATCAAGATCCGCGGCGGTTTGGCCGGTCAGCGTATCGGCATCTGCCGCTTTATATGCGTAGGGAGCCGACTTAAGCTCTCGTCGCGGCAACATTTCTTCGCCAGCCACAAACAGCCCGATAAAGATGGGCGTATCAAAAAGACCGGCGGGAAACGCGTTGGCGGGCGTGCCCAGCGTGACGGAAAACAGCCCATTGTCCGGAGAGACCAGCTCCGTTGAACTCCACAACGGCACGCCGCCGACGGGTACGTTATACGCGGCAAATGTAATCGATACATCCGCATCAATCGGCGCCCCATTTTCGTCCGTCAAATAAGCTTGGTAGTTAATGCCCTCTGGCAATGCCGCTGATGCGGTTGGCAGCACTAGTGTCATAAATAGCGCGAGAGCAGCAATAAAATAGGGATTCTGTTTCATGATTATTTCCTTGAAATAAAAGCATCGGCCGCGTGTCAAAACGCTGGTACGTAAACTGTGTCTTAGTTTTTGTTCGTTTGATTCGCTTCGAGACGAGCAGGCGCTTGGCGTGAAAGAGCCCCCATACACAGCGCGTATCAGCCGTCCAATCTACTTAGCGACGTTCTCACGCAAATCGCCTCATTCGAGGCCTGATCAGTATTGATGGGTTCATCCAGGGATCAATGAAATGCTATTGTTATTAGGCGTTTAGCGCATTGAGCAAACGCACTGAATGGTCGGTTGTGTCGATAGAGTCATTGATGTTTGTCATCGACTAATTGAGTCTTTCTGCAAAAATGCTGCAAGCACTTTTGAAGAATAAACAGTGTATCCTCAATATCGCCAGCGCAAGGGATTTAGAAAACGAAGTACAACCTGATCCACCAAAGTGTGGCATCCGGAACATTCGATTGAGCTTGCGTGATACAGCAAAATATAAATTGGGTGACCCCTCCATAAATGAGTCGCACAGCCGGCTTGGGATAAGGCGCGTCTTCACCGCTGGCGTGAAACGCCCCGGTGTAATGTGGTCAAGTTCTTGGCAAACAACCCGGCGGGCGGCGGACGCAATTCGTGAGCCGATTGCTGGCGTTTCAAGAAACCGGCCTGACACCTCATTTGAACACCCTCTATTTCAACACCCTCTTGCCAAAGTCTCGGCGTTACCCATATGCCGAGCGCCTTACACGTCACCAGATTGATTAATGCATAAAAAAAGACCGCACGTTGTGCGGCCTTTTCCGTGAGATGGCAGAAGTTGTCTGGCCATGACTCAGCAGGATTGTATTAAACCTGCTCAGCACTTCTCGACAAATTCAACCACAAAAATATCTCACTAGACATGTGATCACCTCCTTCTGCTCATCCAATAGAGCCTATAACATGGACTATTTTGAGGCATTTGCCAAGTTTTATTTCACGCGGCAGTGGACATAGTGCAAAGACTGGATCGAGCAAACGCTACCATTGCTACACTCACTCTTTGCCATAGACGTCTGTGCCTACACCGTGGTGAGCCATCGCTGCGACTGGGATATCGCTGTATGTTTAGATGAGAACGATACCGAGCCTAATGAGGACGTCGCTCGCCGCGCGCGTACTGGTGATGGATCTCGAACTACGGCTGACTAACAGATCCCTAACGCCAACTCGTTTCTCGGATACATCTTCATCGGTAACAGTGGTTTCTGAAGCCACATGAGAATTTCGCTTGCCCTTCTTCTTTTTGTTGTCCAGCCCATGCCTATCCATAGCCCCCCTTGAACCGTCGGCTACTCCAACCGATCAGTGACAAACTACTCGCTAAATACGAGATGTTGTAGTATCAATACGAAGGTCAGGCTGTGGACTCAAATTAAAAAACCCCGGTATACCCAGAGCTGCGCAGTAGCATTCTTTAGACCTAATACGCAATCTTGCTTTGAATGGCCAAGGCTGCGTTCTTTGTTACTTTATATTCAATAACGCGGAACGCCCAAGGCGTGTTCTTTAATTGATAAAACGAATTTCATTTTTTATAGAGGGAACTGATTGATGAGATACTTGATTATAGCGCTATGTTTGGCGTTTATCGGCGCGTGCGCCTCAGATCCAAAAACAATCGAAGCGTCTTACGTGTCACCGCTTAAGTATGCGGATTTTGGCTGCGTAACTATTGCCAAGGAAATAGGGATGGTAACAACGCGCTCTGAACTGCTTTACAAAGATCTGAGCAAAATAAGCGAGGCTGATAAAGTTCAAATGGGTGTGGGTCTGATGATATTTTGGCCAACACTTCTGATGCTCGAAGGCGGCGACGGGCCTAAGGCTGTGGAGTTCGCACAGTTAAAGGGCGAATATAACGCGCTGATCGAAAACGCCAAGGCAAAAGACTGCGGAATAGCCGCACAGTCTCCAGAAGAGCTGTTTAACAAATTTGATGAAGAAGTAAAAGCTGAACGAAATCGAGAGCGAAAGAAGCGAAAGCACTTTATAAAATAACGCCTGTAGATCAGGCCTTGCAATGAATGATGCAACCCAGAATGACCTGTTTTCCCGGTGGATGATGTTCATGAAGGAAAGTATGAATTGGGATGGCCAGTAGAAAAACGAGAGAGTTATTATGGTTGCAATAAGCCTAGCGGTAAGTTTTGTTTTAATATACTTTATGTTGAATTTCTGTTACGACAGAGTGGAAGGGAATGTTGTATTTCTCACCGGAGCGAGTCTGTTCATTTATAGCTTCGTTCAGCTTATTTTCGCCTATTTCTTTGAATTTCCAGTTTTTTCCACTACGGTATTTGTCGCTCCGAATCTGTCGTATGGTGAAACGGCAATAACTGAATGCTTTTACGGCTTATCTTTTAGCATTTTTCTGATGGCTAGTTACTGGGTTTTCAAAGCGTATAAAGACAGAAAAGGCGCTTGATTTTGTAGAAAATGTGGGAACAAGCGACGAAGCGGCGGCGTACGTTCGCTTCAGCTTCGACAGCTCGTGTTCAGTCTCACGAAGAGCCGAAGTTCTGAGGCTTGCATTCC
This sequence comes from Pseudomonadota bacterium, assembly GCA_039028935.1. Lineage (NCBI taxonomy): Bacteria > Pseudomonadati > Pseudomonadota > Pseudomonadota bacterium. The sequence goes on from JBCCHD010000039.1 coordinate 30,617, forward strand.
ACCGTACTTGGACTTCCAGTTGTAATATGTTGCCGCGCTGATTCCATGACTTCTGCAAACCTCATTCGCTGAACCGCCCCGGGATTGCCGGAGACCTTTTATCTTGAGAGGATATCCGAATGACCCA
>JBCCHD010000040.1 GCA_039028935.1 Pseudomonadota bacterium
CACGTTGATCAATGACGTAAGAGCCGACGTGTTCCACTACATCGAGAGGCTTCACAACCCCAGACGGCGACGAAGACTTGAAATGCAGAAACTGGAAGAAATATCCTTAACCAAACCGTCCGCTTTATCGGGGTAGAACCCGACTGAGTCAGGCATTCGATCGGACATGAGTGGGTCACCTGATCAAAAGGCGCTTATCGCATGGGTTCTTCATGGAGCCATTGCGATTCGAGCAGGGAGGCATTGAAGTGAGAATCAGCAAAGTCATCGACGTTTACACAATGCACGTGATTTCAGGTGCGGCTGTGCTTTTCGTGTGTTTGACGCTGATCGCCGTGCCAGATCAAGCGCACGAAAAGGCAGCCAGAATAGCTGAGTCATCACGTACTGTTTGTGGTGTCAATACGTCGGGGGAAAGTCGCCTCGGGTCGCAGCCAAAGGTGCCGGGTGCGAAAGCGTATAGCCAGGCCCGACGATATCATTATGGTGATGGTGTCGATAAGGACATGGTAGAGGCGCTGCGGTACTACGAACAATCCGCATCGGAAGGGTACCTTCCCGCTAAGACGGCCCTCGGCTGGATCTATCTCGATGGCATCGGTGTCGATGTTGATCTCGATAAAGCGGTGCAATGGATTTTTCCGGCGGCCGAGGCTGGCGACGCTGAGGCGCAGTTCTATCGTGGGTTTATGCACCATCAGGGACGTGGCGTCGAGAAAGACGCGCTGGAAGGAGAGGCGTGGTATCTCCGCGCGATTGCGCAAGATTATATTCATGCGATGCACTGGCTTGCGGAGCTGTATCGGACTGACCGTAACGACACAGACACTGCCCGGTTCTTTCACGAGGCCGCGGCGGTGCTCGGGCATCGGCGTTCGATGTTTATTCTTGGCGTGATGTTCCAGGACGGGCTGGGCGTTGAGGTGCACCGCGAAACGGCCATGTATTGGTTTGAGCATGCCGCGAAGTTGGGCGATGCCGATGCGCAGTTTAATCTTGCTGTGAACCATCAGTGGCACGGTGACACCGAAGAGGACGATAGACAGGCACTCTACTGGTACCTGCAGGCCGCGAAGCAAAAGCATGCGCTGGCGATGAGCAATATCGCGCAGCTGTATTTTGATGGCGATATTGTCGAGCGGGACTTTGTCAAGGCGCGTAAATGGTTCCTTCAGGCGGCGGAGCAGGGCCTGGTCGTAGCCATGGACAAGCTCGGCATTATTTTTCGTGACGGTAATGGCGTTGAGAAAGACCACAACACGGCGCTGGAGTGGATGTTCAAAGGCGTCGAACAAGAATCCTCGCTGTCGATCTATAACGTCGGCATGATGCACTACACCGGCTGGGGCGTACCGCAAGACTTCGAGATTGCCAAAGAGTGGGTGACACGCGCCGCAAACCTCGGGAATGCTGAAGCTCAGGCGATGCTGGGCGAGTTTAATCGGGTGGACAAACACTACGAAAGAAACTACGAACAGGCCTTTTATTGGCATCAAAAGGCGGCAGCGCAAGGGCAGGGCGCGTCCATAATCAATCTTGGGGTGTTGTATGAGAACGGGCTCGGCATTGAGAAGAGCCTTGAGCAAGCAGTCAGCCTTTACACACAAAGCGCGGAACTCGGCTGGGCGCAGGCGCAGTACAATATGTGCAGCCTGCATCTGGAAGGGCGAGGCGTCAAACAGGATTTTGATAAGAGCATTAAGTTTTGCCGACAAGCTGCCGAACAGGGCCATGCCGCGGCTCAACTCAACCTCGCCTACCATTATTACTCAGGCAAGGGAGTCGATGCAGACGTTACGGCTGCCTTTGCCTGGTACCAAAAAGCCGCTCTTCAGGGCATCGTGGAAGCGCAACTGACGCTGGCGAGAATGTATTCCGCCGGCGAGGGTGTTGCGGTTAATCTCGCACAGGCTCGGCTTTGGCTGCAGGCGGCGGCGGATAACGGCAGCGAATATGCCCAGCAGAATCTGAATATGTTCGATGACTTTAATTAGGACGTCTGCTGATTGAACGCGCGTTGATAGGTCTTTGAATGCCGTGTCTCTGTTGTCGTTTTTGTCAGTCTTCTTGTCCAAAAGATCCTACGCATTAAGGTTGAATCGACCAGTCAATCGGCTCAATGCTGTGTTGTTCAAGGTACACATTACACTGAGAGAAGTGTTTGCATCCTAGAAAGCCGCGATGCGCCGACAGTGGCGACGGATGCGGTGCCGTAAAGATGGCGTGTTTACTGCGATCGATCGTCTGCCCTTTTTTCTGTGCGTAGCTTCCCCACAGCATAAACACGAGGTGCTCTCGATGCTGATTGAGCTGCGCGATCAGTTGGTCGGTAAAGCGCTCCCAGCCTTTATCCCGATGGCTGGCCGCTTGCGCGCGACGCACTGTGAGTACGCTGTTAAGAAGCAAAACACCTTGATCGGCCCAGTCCAGTAAATTGCCGTGAGTGGGTTGGGGCAGGCCCAGGTCCGTTTCGATTTCTTTATAAATGTTAATCAGCGAAGGCGGGATGCGTTCGCCCTTCGGAACAGAAAACGACAGGCCGTGGGCCTGGTTAGGTCCGTGATACGGATCTTGTCCCAAGATCACCACCTTTACTTTATTGAACGGCGTGTGGTTTAACGCGGCGAAGATGTCTTTGCCGCGTGGGTAGATGACCTGGCCGCTCGCTTTTTCCTGGCGCAAAAAGGCGCTGAGCTGTTGCATGTAGGGCTGCTCAAACTCGCTTTTCAGGTGCTGCAGCCAGCTGTCGTCGAGTTGTATCTCACGGTTGCTCATAGTTGGGTTAGTGCTCATTGGGTGTGTGCAGTACGACACCCACCTCGAGGTGCGGCGTAGTTGGAAACTGATCAAATGCCGCGGCCCGGGTAACCGTGTGGCGGCTGATTCCCTGTAAATCGCGTAGGTTTTCCACCAGCGTTTGCGGGTTGCAGGAAATGTAGACGATTCGATCGAACTGACTGACTAACCGTAGCGTGCGAGCATCCAGTCCGGAACGGGGTGGGTCGACAAAAACCGTGTCAAAACGATAGGCCTCCAGATCGATGTCTTTGAGTCGGCGAAAAGGCCTGACTTTTGTGTGTGCTTCGACGAATTCTTCGCTGGAGAGCCGCGCAATGACCACGTTGTCGATGTGATTTAGGGCAAGATTGTAGTGCGCAGAGCGCACCGAGACTTTGGAGATTTCCGTGGCGAGCACGCGACGGAAATTCTGTGCCAGTGGCAGCGTAAAGTTACCGTTGCCGCAATAGAGCTCAAGCAGATCATGCGCCTGGCTGTCGCGGGTGTGGGTGACCGCCCACTCAATCATTTTCTCACAGATGAGCGCGTTGGGTTGCGTAAAGCTGTTTTCGACTTGCTGATAGCGGTAGGTGTCGCCATGGATCGTCAATGACTCGGTGACAAAGTCCTGGTGTAGAACGCGCCGCTGTTTGCGCGCTCGCCCAATAATAAAGCAATCCAATTCGTTGCCCAGTGCCGTGGCGAGTACGTCCCACTGTTCATCGAGTTGCCGGTGATAGATGAGGCTGATCAATAACTCGTTGGTGAGCGTCGACAGAAACTCAACCTGGAACAGCCGCTTTTTGAGCTCGGGTGTTTGATTAATCCGCTCAATCAATCGCGGCATGGCGTCATTGATTCGCCGAGACGCGGGCGCAAACTCCTCGATGGTGTAGACCCGCTTGTCACGGGGATCGTGCATGGCGTAGGCGCAGGTGTCACCGTCATGCCAGATGCGAAACTCCGCTCGCATGCGGTACTGCGTCGCGGGCGACGTGAACGTATCGACGTGTTGCGTCACGGCCTCCGACACGCCGACGGCGGTGAGTTGGTCACGAAACCGGCTGAGTTTGTGCGCGAAGTCGATTTGGTCAGAAGCGTGGGTCAAGGCAAACACTGTCACGTGGAAAACCAAATGATAGCGCACAATCACGGATGTCGTGTCGGTTTGTCTTTGGCGGACCGAACGTCTGCTCCGGCAGTGCATCCCGTCTCCAGGACGCGTTACCCTCAAGCAAGGTCTTTGTATGGCGAATCACCGAGAGGCTGCGATGCGTGTCAATGACCACCGGCGTCGCCACGCGTCGATTCCCGAACCCTGTCAGCACCGGTGACGCAGGCACGGTGTACCGGTCCTAGCGCGCTGTCCCAAGCCGGAGGTGGGTTAACGCCATCCTCCGCCGGCGACGGCGACTGTTCTCGGTCGCCTATGCGCGCACAGGTTTAGCGACGTTTCAGCTCGTCGATGGTTGCCGCTTGTTCGTTCAGCTGTTCGGTCAATGCCGTGATCTGCGCTTGCTGTTGTTTCATGCCCTCAACCAACACCGGGATCAAGCCCATGTAGGCGACGGTCTGCATGCCCGACTGGTCGTCTTCTTTGACCAACTGCGGTAGCACTTTAGCCACATCCTGGGCAACAAAGCCCATCTGATCGCGCTGGATGGCCGCTTCTGTTCCGGCGCGTTGATCGTCCGGGCCGTAGACGGGTGATAAGTCCAAATGGTAGGACACGCCGTCAAGCTGCAGTATTTTATCGAGAGCGTTCTCAATGGGTTCGATATTCGACTTAAGCCGTCGATCTGAATACGCCAGAAAGTTGACCAGTGATTCGGCGAAATAGAGCACGCTGTACAGGCGATCAAGCGATTTGTCGGCTCTGCCGAGAATGGCCACGCCGGGGTTTTCAGGTACCAAGGCCGGCGCGCCGGATAAATGAGTAAACAGCAAACCACCGAGTCCCGCGGCACCGTTTTCGATACGCAGCTGACCGGTGACTTCCAGCGCGCTGTCGGAAAACACGCCAGAACCATTAATTTGTACCTCACCGCCCTCGGCATTCAGCGAGAGTGTTGAGGCACTGCCATTGAATCGCGCCATGATCTCGTTGTTGTCAATCGCCACATTGGCACCTGAATCCTGACCCAGCGTCAAGAACGCGCCACCGCTTGGCGCCACATCGGTACCGTCACCGATATGCAAAGTTGTCGAAGGGTTGATCATTTGCAGTCCCATCCGGCGGTTTTGGTCCACCACGACGGCGGCATTAGACGACACTGTGGTGGGCGACAAGACGAACTTGCCCGGGCCCGCGCTCCACGCGTCGGCGCTCGAGCCGAAATACCATTCGCTGCCACCGGCGGTGTTGTTGTCGAGCTGAAATTGCCAGTTGCTCTCTTCAATGCGCACATGCGCATCATTGGGAGTGGCGGCCGGACTGTTCGAAGAGAGAATGCTCTTGCCCAACACACGCATGCCGTTGGATGGTCCGGCAATAAGTTGACCCACCGATACGCTGCCGTTTCTGTGTGCCATTAACCGAGTTGTTCCGTCAATGCGCACACGCAAACCGTCCTCCCCGGTGTCCGCATCAACCTGAAGCTTCGCCTCTGGCGCGGTTAAGCCGATACCCACACTGTAGTCGCTCACGGACAGGAGCCCATTCGTCGCATTCTCGTTCCAGGCCGGCGTATCGTCGAACTCACAGTCAATACTGCCGTCCGGTTGAATGGCGCGAATGGCTGATCCAGGCAAGCAGCTTGCAAGTAGCAATGGCTGCAGTCCAGTGATATCGGATTCGATCTGGTTGATGTTGGTTTCGATGAGCTGCACCGTTGTATTGGTTGCGTCCAGACTGCTGTTTAATTGGGTATTACTGGACTGAAGCGCGTCCACCGCATTATCCAGCGTCGTGATCGATTGCGAGATACCGTTGACATTTTGCTCAAGGTCGAGAAAGTCCGTATTAAACGCGCTTAGTGAAAGAGTCACGTCTGCGGCGAATTGGTCGACGATCGTCTCGAACGAAGTGAACTCTGCGTCGAGTGCACTGAGTTCATCGGATTGATCCAGGTCGCTGGCGCTGAGTCCATTGAGTGTCTGTGCATCGTCCGCTCGGTTGGCGCGATAGGTGTAGGGCGCAGACGAAAACGCCACGCGCGGCGTCATTTCGCTGTCTGTGCCAACGCGGATGCCAAGATACACGTCGGTGTCGAATAAGCCGGCGGGGAATGGGTTCAGCGCTGATCCCAGATCAACGGAAAACAAACCCTGACTCGGCACGACAAGCTGCGATTCGGACCATACCGGTGTGCCACCCGACTCAACCGTATACAGCACAAACTCGACGGTAACCGGGTCGAGCTGCGCTTGCCCATCATTACCGGTTAGGTAGCCTTGGTAGCTGATGCTCTGGTTCGATTGTGCCGTCGCGATCGACCCATAGGCGATCAGGGCGAACAGGCAGAGCACAGATACTAGGGCGTTTCGAGTTGGGTACATGGATCACTCCTTCACATACAGCAGGTTGGGAGGCGCTTGCGCCGCCGATGTGGAGGCATACTGGCGCACTGAAGGGGATCGCGCACTCCCCTGTTTAGGGGATGGTCCGGTGCGGTGGGGCTGCCTAGACTAACGCTCCATCTACTGCACAACTGGTTAGTCAGGGGAGACACGCTCAATGAAATACGCCGTATGCCTATTCAGTTTACTGATCGTGGTGGGGCCGCCCGATACGAAGGCGCAGTCGCCGCAAAGTGAGCAGTTTCAAATCAAGTGGTCGGTGGTGGACGCGGGCGGCGCGGCGACGTCGTCGGCCAACTATTTCTTGGAGGGATCGGTGGGGCAGAGTGCGTTGGCGCGTTCGCAGAGCCCAAGCTATACCATCAATGCGGGATTTTTTGCGGCACCCGATAGTGACGATGATTGGGTGCGCGACTTTATGGACAATTGCCTGTTTGACCCCAATCAGAATCAACTTGACTCGGATGGCGACACGTATGGCAATCGGTGCGATGCCGACCTGGATAACAGCGGCGTGGCCAATTTTGTGGATTACGTCATTTTAACAAACGCGTTTCTGGCTGACAGCAGCGCGCCAAACTGGAATCCGGATGCCGATTTTAATGGCGATGGCATCATCAACTTTATCGATATCGCTCAGTTTCAGTTTTTCTTTTTGCAAGCGCCCGGGCCAAGCGGTATCACTCAGTGATCGGCAGAAAGAACTGACAAGATATCGAGCCTCGGGGTGACAGCACTCAGCGCGTCATGGCATCGCGCGTAACGATTGACCACGACCCCCGGCCTATTGACACAGCGAAAAGACGGGTGAGTGCGTATATAATGAAGACACATTTCACAACCTCTGCGGTCATCATGGACACAGCGCGGGTAATGATCATTGAAGACGACGGGCCAACCCGGGCGCGCTTGGTCGACGAGGTGACGGCCACCGATGGACTTGAGCTGTCAGCGAGCGTCGACAGTTGTGCGGCGGCCCGTCAGCACCTGGCCTCACACGAGTCGCCGGATGTCATGCTCGTTGATCTGGGCTTGCCAGACGGTAGCGGCATCGACCTGATCAAAGAATCTCGCACCTTGACGCCGTTGCCGGAGGTCATGGTAATCAGCGTGTTTGGCGATGAAAAACACCTGATTTCGGCTATCGAAGCGGGTGCAACAGGGTATTTGTTAAAAGATGCCGACAATGTCGCGGAGTCGATCCAGCAGTTGGTGAAGGGGGGCTCGCCAATCAGCTCGTCTTTGGCGCGTCACCTGCTTAAACGATTTCGGCCCGACACCGTGCACACGGCGACAGACTCGGCCGAGATGCCGCAATTGACACCACGAGAAACACAGGTACTGCAGCTCATAGCGAAAGGGTTCACCTTTGCGGAGATTGCCGATACGCTCGAGTTGTCTATCCATACAATCAGCTCGCATGTCAAAAACACGTATCGCAAACTGGAAGTCCGATCGCGCAGCGAGGCGGTGTTTGAGGCCGTTCAACGTGGCATTGTCGATCTTTAGCATCGTGCCAGCACGCCCGTCTGCTCGCGCTGGATCAACAGAATGCCAATGCGGCAGCATCTAATTTGAGCCAGCGCAATCGTATTATTTTAGCGCTACTGCTCTGTGCACTGCTCTATGTCGCGGCCGTTGCCATATTGATGTCAAAAAGGCCAACCAGCGCGCCCGCATCGATCGATTCTATTTCGTTTTTCAACGCAAAAACCGGACTCATCGAGTCGGTCACGAGTGAGGCCAAACTCAATGATCGCTATGGTGCCTGTGCGGACTGTCGCTCTTTTTATTATCGTATGACGTCGGTGATTGACGGAGAGTCCGATTTTGCTATCTACTCGCCGTATTCTCTTCACACGATCCGTTTTGAGGTGAATGGAAAGACGCTGGTTCCTCAACGCGCGGCATCCAGCCCCACGGGTTCTCAACTTTATCCGATTCCGAACGAATGGCTGCCGAATACGGCCAATCGCACCTTGTCATTTGGCGCCCACAGCGCTCAACCTTTTACCGCTCCGATTTACATTGACTCCGCACAGTTGCTCAGCAACTACGATTATCTCCAAACATGGCGCCATCAACTCGCACCTGATTTTGCCACGCTCGTGGCGGTTATCGTGGGGTTACTTATGGGTGCGCTGTGGCTCCAGCAAAATGACAAGCCTGAATTTGGCTACTTAGCGATGACGTCACTGGGCTGGTCGATCTACCATTTTGTGGGCTCGTCCTCACCGTTAGACATGCTATCCGAGTGGGCGGTTACAGCGGCGGTGCTGATGTCGACGATCGTCTTCAGTTCACTTTTCTTGTTTCAGCTCAGTCGCTCAGATTTTAGCCAGCATCACGCGGGCAGTGGGGCCGTGTGGCGTCACTCGGGCGGATGGTTGATGCCGCTTGCGAGCCTGGTCGGGCTGATTACACTGGCACTCATAGTGATGGGCTATCACCAGTCGGTGTCACTGTCCACCTCGGTCGGCGTGTTGTTATGGGCACTAAGCCTGCTAATGCTGCGTGAGAGCGTTGCGTGCTTTTGGTACGGCTCACGACCGCGTTGGTACATCATTCCGCTGATGGTTTTGACCTTATTGAGCGCCCACGATGGTCTGGCGCTGCTTATTCAGTCGGAGCGTGTGCAAGTTGGCGCGCTCCATTTCGCGGTTCCCATCTTCTTAGCCTCATTTGCTTGGAAACTTTTGTCTAACTACATCGATCGATTGAGTTTTGCGCAGGCGCGCAATCGTGAATTGGATTTGGCTGTTCGAGAAAAAACCGCTCAACTAGAGCAGCAATATCAACAGATGCAGGCGCTGGAGAGCGAACGACTTCTCGCACGTGAACGCGAGCGCATTATGCGTGATATGCATGACGGCGTTGGCGGACAGCTGGTGTCCGCTATGGCCTTGCTCACGCGAGACACCACCTCGCCTCAACTGGTTAGCGAGGCACTAAAAGAAGCGCTCACCGATATGCGTTTGATGATCGATTCGCTCGAACCCATCGATAATGACCTCAATGCGGTGCTGGCGATGTTCCGCGACCGCATGAATCCAGGGCTGGCTGCAGCGAATGTGACGCTAAAATGGAGCGTCTCCGATTTGCCGACCTGCTCGCAGTTGGGGCCAGCCGGTGTGCTGGCTATTTTGCGAATTCTGCAGGAGAGCACGACCAACGCTATAAAGCACGCACGGGCAAGTGCGATTGAGCTTGCAGCAACGTACACGGAAGATCATATTTCCATTCAGGTCATTGATGACGGCATCGGTTTTGACGTCGACACCGTCCGTCGCGGGCACGGGATCAAAAACATGGCCAAACGGGCGAGCGACTTTGGTATACAACACGAGCTGATCAGTCGTGACGGCAAGGGGACTGAAGTACGTTTACTTATTCCTCGTTGATACGGGCGCAAAAGGCATCGGGTTGATCGCCCAAACACACGTCCGGTGGCCCCAGTTTCTGCCAGAGTTCTACGTAGCCTAAACGTCGAGCAATGTCGATAAATCGCGGATCACTGCGAAACGCCTTCGTGTAATCGTCCCACATCCACAGGCTCCAGGTTTTGAAGCGTTGTTGGATCAGCTGGTCGGCGGCTTGGTAGGCTCGATCGATTTCACCAAGCAGGATGTACTCAACGTAGAATAAATCGAACCAAACGGCCGACTCTTCGTCAACGTTCGTCATGGCCGATATCGCCTGGCTCGTTTTCTCAGGCTGTGTATACGCGACTAAAAACGCGGACACCCAGTCATCGCTGATACCGAGTGGTTGGATGGCTGCCCGGTATAACGTTTCGGCTTCGTCGATGCGGCCGAGATAAAATAGGTACTGGGCTTCGTAGTAGTCCCCCAACTCACCGCCAAATCGAGAGGACAGGCGAGCATGTTCAATCATAGGTTCGTAGTCGCCGAGCATTAGGTAGGCACGAGCCAATTCGGAATGCGCCGTGGCGGATAGTGGGTCGGCACGGGTAAGGCCTTGTGCTTGCTCCAGGCAGCGGCGCAAATAACCGGCTTTACACAGATCGGTCATGAATGCCCGATCGTATTGATAGGTGATGGGCTCAATCTGCTGCGCTTGACGAAATAGGGAATAGGCCTCCAGTGCGCGATGGCTGAGTGACGCCTCGCGTGACTTTAATCGATAGGTGAGTGCGCTTTCACGATTGAGTGAAAGATAGTCGTTGACCACGCGGTCGATCATTTGGTTGTAGGTTTTGGTCTGGCCAGCGTCAACCCATGTCATGCGTTGAAGTGCGCCAATTTTTTCACTGTAGGCACGGTCGAAGTTCGGATCGATCCCAATTGCCTGATCAAAAAAGCTCAAACCTTCCAACACATCGTCCATGTTATAGCGTTCTGCCAAGTATTTACCGCGCAGAAACGCATCCAAGGCTTGAGGGGTCGGCGTATCTTGTTCTTCATTTTTGCGCGAATCGGGAACGAGCGTTTCTAGGGTTCGCGCCGCAATCGATTGAACAGTGATCGCGAGCGATTCGACGCTCGTTGGCCAACGTTCTGTCCACAGCGACGTCATGGCGTCCGTTGCCGCGATCAACTCCATTTCGATCGCCAGGCCGTGGGCGTTGCGCCGATAGCGGCCGCGAAGGAGATGAGTGGCATCGAGTAACTGCGCCGCGGTGGGTAAAGGCAATTGTTGTTGTAAGACCGTATCAATCGACTGTCGTCCCACCAGTTCTACGCCCGGTATCCCCAGCAGCTGATTGTGGACTTCAAACGCGAGGCCCTCAGCGAGGTACGACTCCTCGGCGTTGGAATCGCTCTGTGGCACCAGTATCGCTATACGAGGCATTCGCTCTTGTTGAGCGTTTTCAAGGGTGCGGTTGAGCGACGTATCGAGACGGTTGACCAAACGGGAGGGATTGGCACCGTCTACGTTAGCCGGACCAGACGTTGTTACGTTAACTCGATTGTAGGCAAGCAGCGCAGAAACCAACAGCAACGGCAGGATCACCAGGGCGGCGACGAACTGATTGCTGCGCGACGCTCCCCATTGCGACGTGCAGGTTTTAGTGCGTTTGTTCATCGGCGTTAGTCTAGTGCATTCGCCTCGCACTCACCACACGAGCCGCGCGGTGAGTGACGTGGAACGGGCAATCGTTACATGATATCGGTGAGCGGTAACGGGGCGATTATTCAGTGGATCCACTCCGGGATTGCCACAGTGCGATTTGATCGTCGTTGCCCAGTTCCGTATACACTTGCACAAGTCGATCTGCCGTGCGCGTGGCAAAATCACCGTCTTCACCAAACATCTCGGCGAGGCCTTCCCAGGCTTCAGTCAGCGGCACGATGGATTCCTCGAGATTACCACCGCGTCGTCGATTCTCGCCCTGCAGGCCACGCGTGATAAGGGTTTCAAAATGATCGACTCCCATGATCGCGACACGATTTTTGTAGACGTCCGACAAAATGGTGTCCGCCTCGTCATGTCGCTCGAGCAGCATTTTCAGCGCGCCATAGTTGTGGCGTATCGTTTCAAACGGCGCGGTGCCTACTTCACCAGCCTGTGTACCATTGGCGATGGCCCGGTCAAGAAAGGGTTCGGCAGACGCGAAGTCACCGGTGTTCATATGCAGTAGACCTATGTTGGCTTCAAGACTGATTCGGTGGTAGCTCGTCTGTGGTGTGCCGCGGCGCTCAAAGCCTGCCATGGCCCGCTCAAACGCCGACATCGCCGCGTCAAAGTCGTTGAGGCTACGGTGTATCTCACCGAGTATCACCAAGCTGTGCAGCGTGCGCCAGCCATCATCGCCTTCAATGGCGGGAAACGAGCGAGCAACACGCTGAGCAAAGGGTAGAGCTTCCTCATGTCGTCCGGCATTGACGTATTGAAGGGCGATGTCGTCGACGACATTGATCGTCCTCAAGTCGTCGGCGCCGAACACGCGCTCGTGGTCGGCGAGTGATCGATCCAGTGCAGCCAGCCCCGAATCGAGGTCTTTGAGTGTTTGGTATTTCGCCGTCGCGTGCGCAATCGCTAGAACATCCGGATGGTCGGCGCCCAAGCGAGCCTGTCGTTGTGCCAACACGCCCTGATAGATGGCGAGGCCTTGGTCTGGGTCGTCAAACGCCACGGCCAGGCCGCCTCGCACCAGGCGCAATGCCTCGGCGCGTTCAATGGCGGCCCCATCATTGGTGGCCGGTGGTGTTGACGAGACGGGGAGCGAGTCGATGTCGTCCACACGTCGTTGCGCTTGAGCGTAGCGGCCAAGACTTAAGTCGACCTCGGCCAGTGCACGCAATATTTCTTTGGCCACATCCGGTTCTTCTTCAAAACGAACCAATGCATCCGCGGCCGCCTGATCCACCATTTCGTCGACGGTGATTCGCTCTGAGGCACGATTGTTCGGTGACACGGAACCAAACACGTCGTCGACCAAAAAGGTGGTCACGCTGCGGGCAATTCGAGCTTCGCTTGCCGCTCGGCGCTCGGCCTCGATCGAGCGACCGAGCAGTAGGCTAATCGCAATCGTGGAAGCGATGAGCAGGGCGAGGGCCCCGACAGTCAGCCCGGTACCCAGCGGGTGGCGGGCGGCAATCCGATTGAGCTGATACATCACGCTCGGTGCGCGTCCCGCGACCGGTCGACCATCACGCGCGTTGCGCAGATCCTCGGCAAACGCAGCGGCCGAGTCGTGACGGCGGTCGGGGTCTTTTTCCAATGCCATGGCCAGAACCACGCCGACATCTTTTGGAATGCCGTCTTTGGGGCCCAATCGTCGCGGCGCGGTGTGTCGAACATCGCGCAGCTGTTCATCCAAACTGAGGCCATCGACATCAAGCGGCGTGCTGCCGGTGAGCACTTCATACGACAGCACGCCGAGAGCGTGTATATCAGAGCGCGCGTCGATACCGGCCGGATCACCGAGTGCCTGCTCGGGACTCATGTAGGTTGGTGTGCCGAGCATATCTCCTGCTACGGTAGGGGCCGCTACGCCCTGATCGTCCGGATCGAGCAACCGTGCGATACCAAAATCCACGACACGCGCATCGCCTCGACGATCGATAAGCACATTGGCCGGCTTTAGGTCGCGATGAATGACGCCGCGCAAATGCGCGTGGTGTACGGCGTCTGCGACATTGGCGAGCAGGGAGAGACGTTCTTTTAGCGACATCGCTTCGACGGCATCGGTAATCGATTGGCCGTCGATCAGGTCCATGGCGAAGAACGGCACAGGGCCGGCACCCGCGTCAAACGTACCGGCCTCTAGGATTCGAGCGATGCCCGGGTGATCCAAGCGTCCTAGCACCTGCGCCTCCCGTTGAAAGCGCTCAATCAATGACGGGGATGCCAGGCCGGTAGCGACCACTTTGAGCGCCACGCGACGCGCGGGATTGTCTTGCTCTGCTTCATACACCACGCCCATCCCGCCGCGCCCGATTTCGCGAATGATGCGATACGCGCCCACTCGCTTAAGGGGCACCGGATTGTCGATGACATCCGCGGCCAAACCGGCGAGTGCATTCCCAATACGTTGCTCGAATGGGTCCTCATCGGATTCTGCATGGGTGGCGTTGCGCAGTAGGGACAGCACTTCGTTTATAAGGGCCTCATCGTTCGTGTGTGTTTTGAGGGCGGCGAGTTGTTCGGCGGCGGGCAGTTCGGCCACCTCGCCAAACAAATGCCGCACCTGCTCGAGGCGTTGTTGTCGTTGGGCTTTATTCATAGTCGTTGAGCTGGGTCAGTGAGGGGTGAAGGGTGTTACCGATCAGTGCGAGGCGCCACGCACACGCGCAGCGCACTCGGTGTTCTTATTCCTGGAGTTTGTGGCATAACCAGGCGCGTGCAAAGGATACATCGCGGTGCACCTGTGTTTTGGATTGATTGGTGATTGACGCGATGCCACGTTGGGATAATCCCGCAAAATACTGCAATTTGATGAGCTGACTCCGTGCTGGATTCAGTGCCTCAAGCTCCTCGAGTGCCGCGTTGAGCGCCAGCAAATCGATGCCCATGTCTTCGTTTGCTAACTCGATCTGAGTCAGCGAGACATGTGGTGCCCCAGCGCCTCGTTTGAGCGAGCGGCGACGCTTCGCGTGATCCACCAGGATACGTCGCATCTGGGTTGCGGTAACCGCATAAAAATGGGCTCGGTTTTGCCATGCTACATCCGCGTCGAGTAGGTGTTCAAACGCCTTGTTGACCAACGCCGTGGGTTGCAACGTATGCGCGGCGCGTTCACCGCGCCGGTAATGACCGGCCAGTTTTCGCCGTTCGCCGTAGATGAGAGGCGCGAGTTGCGAGAGTGCGTTGGCGTCCCCGGCGCGCCAGTCCACGAGCAGGTTGGTTACATTCTTGGACGGGTCGGTAGCGATAGTGGTGCCCCCAGCAACACTCCCGAATCGCTCGGGACGATTCACTCTATCACAACTCATCCAATCGCTTACTTTGACTGTCCAGTCGCCTTTGCTGAGTTGATTTCGCGGCAAATGCACGGCACTTGGCGTCGTTGTTGACGTTTACAACGTCGTTCATCGATGTGCCTTCTTATTAGGACGATACCGTGGTTATTCGTCGGCCAGATGGTGAGCTGTACACGATCGGTCATCGACAATGTTTTTACGCCTCGATCGGTATTCATGCGGTTTGCTCTGAGCAAAACGGCCAGCCCGATGTCTCCTTCGATTGGGCACGCCTGGAGCCCGACTCTGACTTGGATGGCGTCGACGATGCCGCGGACAACTGTTCTGTCGATTTCAAATCACGGCAGCGAGTGCCGAGCCGCTCAACACCGATCAGTTCATCGACATCGAACTGACGACGTGGACGTGCGAGGCCGGTGAAACCGCGTTTGAATGGGCGCCCATCGCTGGGCGCCGCTGACAAGATTGCGATATCCGCATTCCGCCAATTCACTCAATCATCGGGCTTGCCACACCGTGTCGAAACGGACACACCCTCCGCATGAGTTCCGGTGAATGGGTGTAGTGGTCGTGCCCTTGCGAATCTGGCGATACACTTATGACAAATACACCCGTGCAATTCGCCCCATTCTTTCGTGTTTTCCATTTATGTCATCTGAAGTTAGGCGTTTTTCTTAAGTCTCAGCGTTGACCTGATGCGAGCGCGCGCGTATTTTTACCGTATAAGAAAGCGCAACATAGACATTATATAAGGATGGGGATTCGCTGCGCTTGGCCGCTCGCGAATAAGCAAAGGAATAAGAGCGCCACAGGGCGCTTCATTCTTGAGCCTGACGCGCACCCGACACTCCGTCTAAAAAAACACGATGCGGCGCGGTGAGGCACAGACCTTTGATCGTCATCGGTTGACGCTGACAATACGCCACGCTCGCGATAAGAACACGAAGCATAGGGTGCGATGGCGGACTTAATACGAAGCGACTGCGCGTGATACGCGCTGACCCTCACAGACCGATGCGCCGTTTGCTTATCGGCCAATGTGGGTCATCGTGGGATGCGAGTACAGACAATAATCAAAACAAATAGAAGGGCCGACCACACGCGAGCCTTTCTGGGGGTAATAATCATGGCAATGGGTTTACTTCACTCAACTCACGTCAACGATTACGGGCGAACAGTTCGACATCTGCGGAAGATTCTGTTTGTCTTACTTGCGCTGTCGCTGGGTAACACATTCGAGGATTCCAACGCTCGCGCCGACAGCCTGTCATCATCCTTCAGTGGACATGTGTGGACCGTCGACTCGGATACGTATAACGTATTTGAGCGGGCCCCTATGGCGGGCGTGCACATCGGTGTGTTCCATTGTACGGGTGATTTTGTAACCGGCGTCATTTCCGATGAGGAGGGAAACTTTTTGGTTCCAACCCTCACCGCGGGTTGCTATCGATTTCGCGTGCGCACCGAGCAGGGCTATCGCGTGGTGCGCGACGATCAAAGCGCCACAGGCAACACGGCCATAAAGTTAGACCCCACGACTGGATTGAGTGGCGAGTTTGATCTGGAGGAAGGGCAGTCACTACCCGGACTCAACATCGACGTTATCAAGCCACGCGAATCGGAATTTGGTGACCGCGTGTGGGAAGACCGCAATGCCAACGGCCGCCAAGACTTTGGCGAACCGGGTTTAGCGGGTGTGGAAGTGAACCTGTTGACGTGCGACGGCAATCCGGCGCTCGATGCAGAGGGTCGCGTGCAGCGTGTGATCAGCGACACCAATGGGGACTATCTCTTCTCCGGCTTAAAACCCGATTGTTACCGCGTGCGCTATTCCGTCGGCGGTGGCTTTTTGAGCAGTTCAGATTTGTTCATCGATGGCTTTGAGGGTGATGTGGGGCTTTATCAAAGTCACGATACGCTGGTGGCCTGGCCTCGCAGCTACTACGGCATTGATAGCGGTTTTTATCGGGGCGCATCGTTGGGTAATCGCGTATGGCTCGACAGCAATCGCGACGGGATTCAGCAGCCTGAGGAGTCGGGTCTTGGCGACGTGACGGTTCTATTGCTGGACGCCTATGGCGTGCCGGTGGGGCCGCAAACGCAAACGGATGCCGAGGGCTATTACACGCTCGATAATATTCCGCCCGGGCACTATCAACTGCAGTTTGTTGCGCCCAACAATCTGGTGGCAACAGACGCCCATGAAGGCGCAAGCGGCGCCTTGGACAGCGACGCCAATCGGCGCGGCCTCACGCCTGTGTTCGAACTGCGTTCCGATGAACGCGTGGTCGACTTTGACTTCGGCGTGATGCAGGCCGGCGCCCTGAGTATTGAGTTGGAAAAATCGACCAACGGCGTCGACGCGGATACCGCGCCCGGCGTGTTTGTGCTCGCCGGTGATCCAGTGGTGTGGACCTACGATGTGGTCAACACCGGCGAGGAGTTTTTGTTTCAGCTGGAGGTGGTCGACGATCAGGGCGTGAACGTGACGTGTCCCACCGATCAGTTGGCCCCGGGCGCGGGCACCCAATGCACCGCGCCAGAAGATGTAGCGCAGGCGGGTCAATACACGAACGTAGCGACTGTGACGGCTAACGATGGCAGTGACAATCCGATGTTTGTCTCGGCGACCGATGCGAGTAACTACTTTGGTGCACAGCCGTCTGTGACGATTGAAAAGCAGACCAATCAGGCCGATTCGGACACCCCGCCCGGTGAGTTTTTAGTGGTGGGCGCGCCGGTGGAGTGGCGCTACATCATCACCAACACCGGCAATGTGACGCTCAATGCCATTAACGTTGTCGACGATCAAGGTGTTGATGTGGTGTGCCCAAGTGACACGCTGCCTCCCGCCGGCACGATGACGTGCACGGGCATGGGTCAAGCCATAGCGGGGCAATACGCCAATGTCGGAACCGTGGATGCTGCCGCGCCCGTTGGTCCGAATGTCACCGCGTCCGACCCCAGTCATTATTTTGGTGGCGTGGTGTCGTTGAGCGTAGAAAAATCCACCAACGGCATTGATGCTGATACACCGGCTCAAGGACCGTTTTTATTGGAAGGTGATACGGTCACGTGGACGTATGTGGTCACCAATACCGGTGATTTCACTTTGTCGAACGTGACTGTCGTCGATGACCAGGGCGTGGCGCTGACCTGTAGCGGGGCCACGATTGATCCGAACGCGACAATTACCTGTACCGGCTCTGGTGTGGCGATCGCGGGCCAGTATCGCAATGAAGCCGAAGCCTGTGGCGACGCCACCGACGTCGGTGCGAGCGCGTGCGACGTCGATGTGAGTCACTATTTTGGCGAATCGGGCACACTCTCGGTCGAAAAATCAACCAACGGCGAGGATGCAGACACCGCACCAGGACCCTTCGTTGCCGCGGGGTCAACCGTCAATTGGTTGTACGCCGTGACCAACAACAGCAACGTCACGCTCACCGATTTGGTGGTGAGCGATAACCAGGGAGTGGTGGTGACGTGTCCGGTCTCTAGTTTGAGCCCAGGCGCGTCGACAACGTGTACGGGTACCGGTACCGCCACGGCAGGGCAATACCAAAATATCGGCAGCGCCACGGCGACCACACCGGGCGGCAACGCGTTGAATGCCAGCGATCCGAGCCATTATTTTGGCGAGAGCGGCACACTTGATTTGGAGAAGCGCACAAACGGTGAAGACGCCGACGTGGCGCCTGGCCCCTCGCTTGCGATCGGTAGTGCGATCACCTGGACGTATGTGGTCACCAATAACACCAACGTTGAGGTCACCGGCATCAGCGTCACCGATAGCCAGGGTGTGGCGGTCACGTGCCCCGCTGATTCTCTGGCACCCGGAGCAACGTTAACGTGTACCGGCACCGGTACGGCCACCGCTGGGCAATACATGAATTTGGGAACCGTCACCGGTACGACCCCAAGTGGCACGGCGCTCAGCGGTAATGATCCAAGCCACTACTTCGGGGAAGACGGCAATGTAGCCATCGAAAAATCCACCAATGGTGAGGATGCCGACGTTGCGCCCGGCCCATTTATCACCGTGGGCACGCCGATCACCTGGACATACGTTGTGACCAACAACACAAACGTCGAGGTGACGGGGATCAATGTGGCGGACGATCAAGGCGTGAAAGTCACGTGTCCGGTGTCGACGCTCGCGCCGGGTCAGTCGATCACGTGCACCGGAACGGGCACCGCAACCGAAGGACAATATGCCAACATTGGCACAGTTACCGGCAACACACCTGGTGGCACGGCATTGAGTGCGTCTGATCCGAGCCATTACTTTGGTGAGGTCGGCTCATTGGACATCGAAAAGTCGACTAACGGGCTAGATGCCGATGTCGCGCCTGGCCCAGTTCTCTTAGCCGGCAGCCCGGTGTCGTGGACGTACATCGTCACGAACAATACTAATGCAGAGGTGTCCGCGATCTCGGTCACAGACGATCAGGGTGTGACGGTCACTTGCCCGGCGACAACCTTGGCGGCGGGCGCGTCCTTCACCTGCTCCGGCTCGGGTACGGCGATCGCCGGTCAATACGCCAACATCGGGTCGGTGGTTGGCAGCACCCCGAGCGGCAGCACACTGTCCGACAGCGATCCGAGTCATTACTTTGGTGAAAGCGGCACGCTGGATATCGAAAAATTCACGAACGACCAAGATGCAGACCTACCGCCGGGCCCAGCGCTAGACGTCGGTAGTGTCGTCAACTGGACCTATGTCGTCACCAACAATGCAAACGTCAACGTGTCAGGCGTTAGCGTGACGGATGACCAAGGTGTGATCGTCAGCTGCCCGGTTAGCGTGTTACCACCGGGCGGCTCTGTCACGTGTACGGGAACGGGCACGGCGGTGCCTGGTCAGTACGCCAACATCGGTACGGTAATCGGCTTGACGCAGGGTGAAAATACCCTTACCGACTCTGACCCCAGCCACTACTTTGGTGAGAGCGGCACATTGGACATTGAGAAATTAACGAACGGCCAAGACGCAGACAGCGCGCCAGGGCCAGCACTCGCCGTGGGCGCGACGGTGTCTTGGACCTACGTGGTGACCAACAACACCAATGGCACTGTCTCGGGTATTACGGTGACCGATGATCAGGGCGTCGTGGTCAGTTGTCCGAGCGATACGCTGGCACCGGGGGCCTCATTAACGTGTACCGGCTCCGGTACCGCCATAGCAGGCCAATACACGAACATCGGTACGGTGACGGGCACCACACCAGGCGGCAACCCGCTGAGCGACGCTGATCCGAGCCACTACTTCGGTGAGAGCGGCACCCTCGATATTGAAAAATCGACCAATGGCCAGGACGCGGACGTAGCACCTGGTCCGTCAATCGCAGTCGGTAGCACCGTGACATGGACCTACGTGGTGACCAATAACACCAATGCCGACGTCACGAGCATCACGGTGACGGACGATCAGGGCGTGGCGGTCAATTGTCCAAGCGACACGCTTGCACCGGGCGCGTCGCTAACGTGCACCGGCTCCGGTACGGCAACAGCGGGCCAGTACATGAACACCGGTACCGTTAGCGGCATGACGCCGGGTGGCAATTCGCTCAACGATTCGGATCCGAGTCATTACTTTGGTGAAAGCGGCACGCTTCAGATCGAGAAAGCCACGAATGGTGAGGATGCCGATACTGCACCGGGACCCTCCGTTGCAGCGGGCAGTAAGATCAAGTGGACCTATGTTGTCACCAACAACACTAATGCGCAGGTGAGCGGTATTGTCGTCACCGATGATCAGGGTGTGGTGGTAACGTGTCCGAGCGACACGTTAGCACCGGGTGCCTCACTGGTGTGTACGGGCACCGGGCAAGCCACAGCGGGGCAATACGCCAACATCGGTACCGTGAGCGGTAGTACGCCAAGTGGTAATTCGATCAGTGACAGCGATCCCAGCCATTATTTTGGCGAGAGCGGCACACTCGACATTGAGAAGTCGACCAATGGGCAAGATGCCGATGCCGCGCCAGGACCGTCATTGACCGTCGGCAGTACGGTGACCTGGACGTATGTCGTGACGAACAACACCAACGTGCAAGTGACCGGTATTGCCGTCACCGACGACCAAGGGGTGTCCGTGAACTGTCCATCGGATACTTTGGCCCCGGGTGCCTCATTGACGTGCACCGGTTCGGGTACGGTCGCACCGGGCCAGTACCAAAATATTGGCACCGTATCGGGCACGACGCCGGGCGGTTCGCCTCTGAGCGACACGGACCCGAGTCACTACTTTGGTGAAAGCGGCACGCTCGACATCGAAAAAGCCACAAACGGTATCGATGCAGACGTGGCGCCTGGGCCTTCACTCGCGGTTGGCTCAACGGTCACATGGACCTACGTTGTGACCAACAACACCAATTCACAGGTTACTACTATCGCGGTGACCGACGATCAGGGTGTTTCGGTCAGTTGTCCATCAGACACCTTAGCGCCGGGGGCCTCGCTCACATGCACGGGCAGCGGCACCGTGACGGCCGGTCAATATCAAAATATTGGGTCGGTGGCGGGCACCACGCCCGGCGGCAATTCGTTGAGTGATTCGGACCCGAGTCACTACTTCGGAGAAAGCGGCAACTTGAACATCGAAAAATCGACCAACGGACTGGATGCAGATAGTGCGCCGGGACCGTCGATCCCGGTTGGTGACGCGGTGACATGGACCTATGTCATCACCAACAACACCAACGCCGAGGTGACCGGCATCACGGTGACAGACGACCAAGGCGTTGTGGTGAGCTGTCCATCGGATACGCTCGCACCGGGAGCGTCATTGACCTGTACCGGCACGGGCACGGCGACGGCGGGTCAATACATGAATATCGGCACCGTGTCAGGGACTACGCCGTCGGGTAACTCAGTGAGTGACACTGATCCCAGTCACTACTTTGGGGAAAGCGGCACACTCGATATCGAGAAGTCGACCAATGGACAGGATGCCGATGCCGCGCCCGGGCCATCGATCGCGGTTGGCGAATCCGTCACCTGGACGTATGTGGTCACCAACAACAGCAATGCCGAGATCACCGACATTACGGTCACCGATGATCAGAGCGTTGTCGTGAGCTGCCCGTCGGCAGTCTTAGCGCCCGGTGCGTCGTTCACGTGCACCGGTTCTGGCACGGC
Organism: Pseudomonadota bacterium; assembly: GCA_039028935.1. Lineage (NCBI taxonomy): Bacteria > Pseudomonadati > Pseudomonadota > Pseudomonadota bacterium. The sequence continues at coordinate 21,828 of JBCCHD010000040.1, forward strand.
CTCCGCTGGTCAATACATGAATATTGGCACCGTGACGGGCAGTACCCCGTCGGGCAATTCACTGAGTGACACAGATCCGAGTCACTACTTCGGCGAGAGCGGTTCGCTGTCCATCGAAAAACGCACGAACGGGCAAGACGCGGATGCGGCGCCCGGTCCGTCGATTGCAGTGGGTGAAACGGTGACCTGGACCTATATTGTTACCAACAACACCAACGCGGACGTGACCGACATTACCGTCACTGACGATCAGGGCGTAGCAGTGAGCTGTCCAAGCGATACGCTCGCGGCGGGCGCCTCGTTAACGTGTACCGGTATGGGCACCGCGATTGCGGGACAATACATGAACGTCGGTACCGTGACGGGTATGACACCAGGTGGCAATCCGCTTAGCGATTCGGATCCCAGTCATTACTTTGGCGAAAGCGGCACGCTGAGCATCGAAAAAGCCACCAACGGGCAAGATGCTGATGTGGCACCGGGGCCTTCATTGCCAACAGGCAGCGCGGTGACCTGGACCTACGTGGTCACGAACAACACCAATGTGCTGATCAGCAACATCAGTGTGGTGGATGATCAAGGTGTGGTGGTGACCTGTCCATCGTCCACGCTGGCGGCGGGTGCGTCACTTACGTGCACCGGCACCGGTGTGGCCACGGTTGGCCAATATACAAATCTGGGTATGGTTACCGGCTCGACACCGGGCGGTACGACCCTCAGCGCGTCCGATCCGAGTCACTACTTCGGTGAGGCCGGTGCGCTGGTGATGGAGAAAGCCACGAACGGTGCGGACGCCGATGTCGCGCCCGGGCCCATGCTCGTGGTCGGGTCGACGGTGACGTGGACCTACACGATCACGAATAACAGCAATGTCGATGTTATTGGGCTGAGCGTGACCGATGACCAGGGCGTGGTGGTGACCTGCCCAGCGGATACCTTGGCGGCGGGGGCGTCACTGACTTGCACTGGCTCCGGTACGGCGACCGCCGGTCAGTACGCCAACCTTGGCACGGTGACAGCGACGACGCCGGGTGGCACGACGGTAACCGCCAGCGATCCGAGTCACTATTTTGGTGAGAGCGCCAAGTTGGTGATCGAGAAGCTCACCAACGGGGAAGACGCTGATGTGGCACCTGGACCGAGTATCGCTGTGGGTGAGACGGTGACTTGGACGTATATCGTTACCAACCCAGGTAATGTCGATGTGGTGGGCGTGACAGTGAGCGATGACCAGGGCGTGGCCGTGAGTTGTCCATCCGATACGCTGGCGGCCGGTGGTGCGCTTACCTGCACCGGCGTGGGCACAGCAACGGCGGGTCAGTACATGAACATCGGCACGGTGACGGCCATGACGCCGGGCGGTGGGGCGGTGTCGGCGAGCGACCCGAGTCATTATTTTGGCACGGCCGACTGCGTCGATGGCGATGTGGCGGACGAATTTGAACACGTTAGCTACAACAACAACGATGGATCGATGGACTGGTCTGGGCCGTGGAAAGAGCATGACCCACAGGGCGGCGGCGCGAGCGCAGGCTCGGTTATGGTCGCCCAGGGCAGGTTAATACTGCGCGATTATCCGGATAGCCATCAGCAGCCTTCCGCCAGACGGTCGGTGAATTTGTCCGGTTTCCAATCGGCGATTTTAACGTTTGATTGGGATACGTCCCACGAAACGAACCACAACGATGTAGCAGTCGTCGAAGTGTCATCGGATGGTGGGCAAACCTGGACGGTGCTCGAAACCTTCCGCGGCAATGGACAGGGCATCGGGGGATCGGAGAATTACGATATTTCCTCGTACATTTCGCCGAATACCACAATTCGCTTCCGCATCAAAAAGAAATTTGGTGGTCAGTGGGATAAGTTCCTCGTGGACAATGTGCGCATTTTGAAAGGATGTGATGGCGAATGCGCCGAGGGTTTTGTTAAAGACCACTTTAACCACGTGGCCTATGACAACAACGATGGTGATATGCCCTGGTCGGGTGCTTGGATTGAGCACGACCCGTATGGTGGCGGGGCACACAGCGGCTCGGTCCGCATCCACAGCGGTCGATTGAAGCTGGCCGATGTTAACAACACCGATCAGGTCGTCTCGATTGAGCGTGGCGTCGATCTCGGCGGCTTTGCGCGCGCCACATTGAAGTACCAGTGGTGGGTTACCCATGTGGAGCCGAGCGACACTGCATTGGTCGAAATGTCGGTGGATGGTGGCCAAACGTTTGAGGTGATCAACACCCACACCGGCCTGCACGGTAATCAAAGCGGATCGGAACAGATCGACTTAAGCGGTTATTTGTCGGAGAACGCGGTGCTTCGGCTGCGCATCAAGAAAGGGTTTGGTGGGCACAACGAGTATTTCAAACTCAGCTACGTCAAGATCACCAAGGAGTGCACCGCGCAATGCGATCCGGGCTATGTAAAAGACCACTTTAATCATGTGTCCTATGGCAACAATGACGGCGACATGGATTGGGCGGGTCCTTGGAAAGAATACGATCCGGAGGGGCAGGGTCCTTACGGCGGATCGGTGCGTATCAACGGTGGCCGACTCAAACTCAGTAATCCAACGGGCACGTGGCCCAGGCCTTGGATACGGCGAACCGTCGATTTGTCCAACACCGATGCGGCGACGCTTGAATTTAAGTGGCATGTATTCAATGTGGAGGCCAATGATCGCGTCGTGGTCGAAGTGTCGTCCGACGGTGGCCAGTACTTTACGGTAGTAAAAACCTTCGAGGGTCTGCACGGCAATCAGACTGGGTACGAGTCGATCGATATTAGCGCTTTTCGCGCCGGCAGCACGGTGGTGCGCTTTCGTATCGAAAATCGATTCAGCGGCCCACATGAGTACTTTAAGCTCGACTTTGTGCGCGTCACGAAGATCTGTCACTAACGTGGTGCAGTGGTGGGTCCCTCGGTCTTGGGCGGCATGCGCGCTCGGCTTTCTGCTGAGACGCGAGGGCGATGAGTACCGAGTGGTGGACCGACCGCCATGCTGCTAACACGATGCGCCAGGCCTGTCGCGCGAGTCAGAGGCGTGATGGAGAAGGCGAACAGGGCATCGGCCTAACGTCAGCCGACCGGCTGGCGTGTGAGGGCCGCCATGGCGCGAGACACCGGGCTTACACTGGAATAGTCAGTCTCACCAGTCATTTAACAGGGGATTTGCTGGTAATTCCGGACCATTTTTTCTATTCTGATCGTTGGGTTATGTTGAGTCGGAACCTCTGACGCGGGAGGCGTGGATCAGGCTCAATTCAACGCCGAGCGCGGCACAACAGCGTGCCTAACAGGGGGAAGGGGTCGCACGTCAAACGCGTGTGGTGCCGTGAGGTTTCTGAGTATGGATTCAAACACACGTGCAGCAAGTGGCTCATCAAAACGATCGTTGACGCTTCGCAGTGCGATCGCACTGGCACTCGCTATGGCCCCTGCTCAGGCGTCGTCAGACTGCGCGGGCGAGCGGTGTTTAACCGGAGAAGGCTACGCGATCGAGATCATCGGTTACACCGATGATCGCCCGACCCAACCGGAAGACTCCGCTGAAGCCCGTATCAACAACAATCGCGTGGACATCGCGGGTGAGTTTTTAATCCGCTTGCCAGGCGGTGGACAGATTTGGGCGACCGAAGACCCAGCTATCGTTGACCCTCGCATGGCCGTGCATGCCGACGACGCTTTCGCTGTACAAAACGGTGCGCTCGCTAAACCCATTTCATTTTTTGTGTATAAGAACTACGACGCCTTTATCGATGAGGCAGTACTCGACATTTACGATGGCGAGGATTTTGATCGGTTAAAACCCATCGCTTCGTTGCCATTGCCACCCGGTAATTTTGTGCGCGTGCTGTGGGATGGGCAGTCGGATTCTCCGCGACGTCCATCGTGGACACCTGGCGATACGCTCTACTACCAAGCCCGGGCAGTTGACGCGGCACAGCGGCAGGACCTCACGACCGAAAAAATGATGACGGCGTTGTCATCAGCGGATTACCACGCGCATCAGCAAACGCGCTTGACCCCCTCGGGCAATCTCCCAGGTGACGGACCGGCGCTGCCCACCAACACGACGACACCGCTGGATGGCAACGTGGTGATCATGCGAGTGCCCAAGGACGGTTTCCGATACGACACGCTGGGCTATACACTGACGCCACGATTCGACACGCGCAAAACGGTGCTGCAACCGACAGATCGGGCACAGCTTGACGGCATAATTCGTCAGTGGCAGGGCGCGAGTGATATTTCGCTGCGCGCTGTGGGGCACACCGATAATGTGCGTATTGCGCCTGAGAATCGACATGAATTTGCCAACAATCAAGTGCTCTCCGAGGCGCGCGCGCGGGCGGTCGCCGACTATCTCAAGCAAGGTCTGAATCTGGCCGAGGGACAAATCACCACGCTAGGCTATGGCAAGACGCAGCCGGTTGCATCGAACGCAACGACAGAGGGCCGTGCGCAGAACCGTCGCGTTGAGTTGTCCATCACCGGTCAGCGCGAGATTCCGTTTCGCGAGCGCCAAGCGGCCATCACCCTTTATGATCCGACGTCATCGCGCGAAGTTCCGGTTACCGATGGCTTGACGGCGGCGGTCGCGCGTCTCATCGCAGAAGAGGGTGGCGAGAGCATAATCAAAGAGCGCGGACGCACCGATTGCAGTGCCGTGCAGGACTATCCACATGAGCTACATGCCCTGTATGGTCGAAACGAGCTGATCCAACAGAATATTGCCCTGTACGGCAGCCGCGTTCGTTTGCATGGACACGATACGGCGCGTCATGCGGCTATGGCGGTCAACGGACAGTTCGTGCCGGTCGATGCCTCGGGCGATTTTGCGGTCGAGTACATGATGCCGGTGGGCCAGCACACGATGGAAGTCGAATTTTTTGATGATCGTTGTGCGTTGGGCGACGAGGCCAAAGTGCCAGTGGACGTCAGTGGCAAGCACATGTTCATCGTCGCCTTGGCGGATGTCACCGCGTCGGGTTCGGATTTGTCGGGCAGTATCGAGCCGCTAAGTGTTGATGATCGTTTCGATGATGATTTTCTGGTGGAAGGGCGTCTCGCCTTTTATCTGAAAGGCAAAGTGCGTGGTAAATACCTCATCACCGCGCAACTGGATTCTCGCGAAGAAGAACTCAGCGACTTACTGAGTAACTTGTCCGAAAAAAACCCGCGGGCCATTTTCAGACGACTTGATCCAGATCGCTACTATCCGGTGTACGGCGACGATTCCACGACCATTGCTGATACCAACTCGATCGGTCGCTTGTACCTGCGTGCGGATTGGGATAATTCGCATGCTGTGTGGGGCAACTTTCATACGGGCTTCACCGGCACGGAGTTAGCGCAGTACAACCGCAGCCTCTATGGCGGCCAGTTGAATTGGCAATCGGCGCGCGTGACCGAAAACGGGGTCGCGCGCTCGGCGCTCAATGTGTTCGTGTCGGAGAACCAGACGGAGCTTGGGCATTCGGAATTTATTGGCACCGGCGGCAGCTTGTACTATCTCAAGCACACCGACATTCTCCCTGGGTCGGAGAAGGTTCGTGTCGAGTTACGCCATCGCGACAGCGATCGCGTGCTCGAGAACATTACGCTGGTACGTGGTGTCGACTACGAGGTCGATGAACTTCAGGGACGGTTGATGTTGTCGCGTCCGCTGATGCAAATTACGCCACTACAAACACCCTCGATTGTGCGAGATGGTCCGCTCGACGGTCATCTTGCGGTGCTCATCGCCGACTATGAGTACATACCCGAGGGCTTCGATCCCGATCACATCGGTTATGGCCTACGCGGTCGACAGTGGCTCGGTGACCACGTTGCGGTCGGTCTCACTTACGCGCAAGAAAATCGCGGTGGCGGTGCACAGGACTACGATCTGGTTGGCGGCGATGTGCGGCTGGAATACGCACCCAACACATTCATTCATGCGGAGTTTGCGTCGACCAACGAAAATCAGGTTGAGCGTTTCTTGTCGAACAACGGCGGTCTCGTTTTCGATTCCATTGCCAACACCGTTCAGCCTGGCCGCTCGGGAGATGCGTTTGCCATCGACGGGCGTTTAAATACGCTTGAACTTGGCATGGACACTGAGTGGATTCTCAGTGGTTGGTATCGACACGCCGATGAGGGATTCTCCATTGCGCGAAGAGATGCCGGCGTTGAGGTGGACGAATACGGTGCAGAAGTCGTCGGGAAGATCGGCGACCGCTGGACGTGGTCAGGTCGCGCGAGCGTCGTCGAGCGAGCCAATCAGCGTGACGATCAGCGTCTGGCGGTGCAGGCAGATTATCAACTCAGCGAGCGCAGTCAGCTCTCGGCAGAACTGCGTCATGTTGATGTCGACACACAAACACAAGCGGTCGGCGGGCTCATCAACCGCTCCAGCCGCCTTGATGAAGGCGATGGCACGCTGTTTGGCCTTCGACTCACGCGCAAGCTCAGCGATCGTGTGACCGCTTATGCTGGCGGGCAAGTGTCGATTGATCAGGGCGACACGTACGACAACAATGACATGGGCACGCTGGGTGTCGTTGCACAGGTGGGCGACCGCACCAATATCATCAGTGAATTCAATAGCGGCCATCGTGGAGATGGTGCTAACGTCACACTCGATCATCAGATCAATCATCGTCACCGCATCTACGGCACTTACTCGCAATCCACAGATCGCACCGACACGCTAGCGAATAATCAAATTGCCGTGGGTCAGCGCACGGTGTTTAACAATCGGTTAGCGGTGTTCAACGAGCATCAATTCGCGGAATACCATAATCGCCACGCCGGCATTGCGCACGTGTTCGGCTTGGATTTTGCCCCTGAGGGCAGCTGGTCGTTTAACTCGACGTTCCAAACCGGCGAGCTCGACACCGGACGTGATGTCATTGAACGCGACGCGGTGTCGGCCGGCGTCGTGTATCAAAACGCGCGACTGCGCATGACAACGCGTCTCGAACTGCGGCGCGACGAAGGCAATGTGACGGACGCAGAGCAGTGGGTGGCCTCAAACCGCTTGGATTACAAGTACAGTGACAACACGCGATTCTTAGCTCGACTCAATGTGTCTCGCACTGATGACGCGGTCAACACGCTGTTCGATGCGCGCTTTACCGAAGCACAAATCGGCATGGCGTATCGGCCTGTTGAGCACGGTCGCTTTAACTTCTTGGCCAAATACACCTATTTGTACGACCTGCGCGGCTTTGATCAGGTTGCGACGAATACTGACCAACGCTCTAACATCTTCTCACTCGAAGGTAATTACCGCCTCAATCCGCGTTGGGAAATTGGCGGAAAATACGCGTATCGGGTCGGAGAACTACGTGCCGGTCGCAACACTGGCGACTGGTTTGAAAGTACGACCACCTTTTACGCACTACGAGCGCGGTACCATCTGCTACACCGCTGGGATGCATTGGCCGAATATCGCTGGCTGGATATTGACGAAGCCGGCTCCACGCGTTCGGGCTTCCTTATCGGCTTGGATCGCCACTTTGGTGATCATTTGAAACTCGGTATCGGCTATAACTTTACCGATTTTTCCGACGACCTCACCAATCTTGACTACGATCAAGACGGTTGGTTTGTCAATGCATTGGGTAAGTATTAGACACGGTGAGTGCTAACCGGACGAGCGCGGATTGGTTTGACAACGTTTGCGGACGGCTCGTCGATTGTTCAGAAATACTCGGTATTGCTGCGCCGAATGACGGTGTATTGGGCGCTAACTGTAGCGCTGTGTGTCATCACCGTCTTCTTGAGTTATCCTCAGAACACTCGACGAGCCGTCCGCAAACGTTGTCAAACCAATCCGCGCTCGTC
>JBCCHD010000041.1 GCA_039028935.1 Pseudomonadota bacterium
CAAATATCTAAATAAAGGTTATTCTTTGTGCATGGCTTCACAGTCTGTATTCAAAGCGCTGGCGGACCCAACACGACGCGACATTCTTGTGTTGCTCCAGCGGGGCTCGCTGACGGCGGGTGATATTGCCGGGCATTTCACGATTTCCAAGGCGTCGCTGTCACACCACTTTAATCTGCTCAAAAACGCCGATTTGGTTCGCACGGAGCGCCGCGGGCAACAGATTGTGTATTCCCTAAACACGTCCGTCATCGAAGATGTGATGACGGCGATGTTTGGACTGTTTGGCACGGATAAAGGAGAACCCAAATGAATCCTTGGACACTCAGTCGATATGACTGGCTCAGCCTCGGACTGGTCGGTGGCACGGTGTTGTTGGGGTTACTGACCTACGGACAACTGCCCGAAACCATACCGACCCATTGGAACAGTCAGGGCGTGGCCGATGGATACAGTAGTAAACCGGTCGGCACATTCATGATGCCATTCATCGGGTTGATGACCATACTGGTAATGAAAATTGTAATGGTGATATCGCCAAAAGGATTCCGTCTCGACGACTCACGACGAATTGTCGATTTGATTCAGCTTATTCTGGTAGCACTGTTTTGTGCGATTGGTGTGGCCACGCTGCTCGCGGCACTGGGATTCCAATTTGATATGGCTAAAGTGGTGCTCATCGGCACGGGTCTAATGTTGGCTGCGACTGGCAATATCATGAGCAAAGTTCGAAAGAATTTTTTTGTGGGCATCCGCACGCCCTGGACACTCGCGGATGACGAGGTCTGGGCCCAAACACATCGTTTTGCCGGACGCACGTTTTTTGTGGGTGGCGTGTTTGTGTGCCTTGTGTCGCTCGTGTACGCCCGGATAGAGGTCATATTGGCCGGTGTCGGGATTGCGGTCCTGGCGCCGGTGATCTACTCGTATGTCATTTACCGTCGACTCAACCCGTAGCGGGCTTAGGAGGAGGCCGCGTAACGAGACTTCAGTTTTTGAGCGTAGGTGCGACTCATCCTTAGCACGCCACCGGTTTTGAGGCTGACGTTGTAGTCCCCGTTTTTATGTGGCTGAACTTTGACCACGCGATTCCAGTTAACGAGCGTCGAGCGATGAATGCGTACGAACTGGTCCGGGTTAAGCTGTTCTTCGAAGCGTTTCATGGTCGTTCGAATCACATGCGTTTCGCCGGCGGCATGCAGACACATGTAGTCGCCGGCCGCGTCGATCCAATCCACGTCGCTGACTTCGACAAACAACACACCGGAGCCTTCGCGCAGCTCTAGACGGGGCGGGTATTGATCCGGTGCATGGGCTAGCGCTTCATCCAAACTGAGTTCCTTTCCAGACAGTCGGCACACCAAATCGAGCAGTTTCTGACGCTCTTCAGGCGCGCGGTCTTTTTGCAGCGTCAAGCGCAATCGCTCAATGGCCTCTTGCAAGCGATTGGCATTTATTGGCTTGAGAAGATAGTCGAGCGCGTGTGCATCGAACGCTTTGAGCGCGAACTGATCGTAGGCTGTGACAAATATTATTGCGGGCATCGTACTTGACGCGAGTTGGCGGGCGACATCGAAGCCGTCCATGCCGGGCATTTGAATATCAAGAAAAATCACGTCCGGGCGAGACGCGTTCACCGCGTCCAGTGCTTCGCGACCATTTCGACATTCGCCGCATATCTCAATGTCGTCGTAATCGTCCAGTCTGAGCGCGAGACCGCGACGAGCCAGCTCTTCGTCGTCAACCAATAACGCCTGAATCATGAGGTCACCGTTTGATGAGGGAGATAAATGGTCACCACTAGACCATGTGGATCGTTTGCACTCAGCGTCAGAGATTGCGCTGAGCCGTAGAGTTCTCGTAACCGTTCACGTGTGTTGATCAAACCGACTCCGGTGGACGATGAGTTGGGCGATTTGTCCGACAGGCCGGGCCCATCGTCGGCCAGAACCAAAATAAGCGACGGCCCTCTGATTTTAGCACTGAGCCGCACGCTGCCGCCTTCCTCGCTTGGGGTCACGGCGTATTTGATGGCGTTTTCAATGAGAGGCTGCAAAATCAAACTGGGTACGAGCGCATCAAGCGCGGCGGTTTCAATTTCGCGTTTAATAGTAAGACGCTCGCCAAATCGGACCTTCTCGATTTCCAGATACAGATCGATCGCCTCTAGCTCCTTACGCAAGGTCACCTGGTTTTTCGGGTCATTGTCCAATGTATAGCGTAAAAAGTCGCTGAGCTTAGATACTGTTAAGTTGGCGGTTTCATTGGCACGATCGAGGATCAGCGTGGAGATCGCGTTGAGCGTATTAAACAGAAAATGAGGATTGAGCTGGTAGCGCAACATCTTCAATTGCGCTTCATGTGCCGCCGAATTTGCGCGAAGGGTTTGCTCGGTTTGCATTTGAAGCTGTTGATAATAGCGAATGCCAAAATACAAACCGGACCAGCACAGTAAAACGTAGAATGAGCTCATGACGCCACTGAAGTAATCCATCATCGTTTGCGGGCGCCAATTGGTTTCGATGAGTTGAATGTATAAAAAGTTGCTATACAGTCGCCAGATGAGTGCGAGCGCGTAACAGACAAAGAGTGTGCCAAAGGCCATCGTGGCGGGACTGCGCTGCCATAAAGAGCGGCAGGTAAGTCGCAACAATAAGCTCATTAGAAACCCCATGATGGCCACCGCGCTAATCAGCACAAAGTAGGTCTGGGGTTTTTCATAGAACAGCGCGCCGATGTACGAGGTCGCAACGTAGCCAATCCAGCCGGCGATATTCAACAGCCAGAATAATCGACCGCGACTGGAGACGATCTGTTCTACCTTCATAACGTGCCCCGTTGGCGATGGTCGTGATGCGCTTGAACGGACGGTACGCGATGCGACCGATTGGCAGAGAATATTACATCACAGTCGGTACGCGGAGTTGGCCAACGGCGGCTCGGTTCAACCCAGTCAGTAACCGTGTGGCCAACGCTCAGGTTGTCGGCACCGGGTGTCGGTAGCGGGAGTCGACGGTGCACGAAGCCCTTGCGACGGGAATCTGCCCTCGTTCCGACGGGGCCGACTGGTCGGGATTGAATCGCGAGGACACATGCGTACGCGATGCACCCGCCCAGCATCTCACTGCGTCGGCGAAGTAGTGACGATGGGCGCATCGGCGACGCGCAATGGGACAGAATTTGGTTAGCACGCATCAGCAAGATGGTACCAGCGACCATCCGGCTCGCCCCGGGCAGTGCGGCCAACCGTCGCCTCGGTGCGACAATCGGAGCCATCGCCGGTCCGTCATTGACGGTGGTGTGTGCCGATTAGTCCAGAGTGACAAGCGAGTCGGGCGGGTTGCAACAGGGTTCCGTCAACGTGCGGACGAGCGATTGTCAGCGCTCGAATAGAGGGTGTTGACACCGTCTTTACCCCTAACGGTGTTACCATAGCGCACAGCGGTGAGATGACCGGTTAGCCGATGTGCTTACCGTATCGCTCGACGGCCCCCGACAACGGAACTGTGACAAAACGAGGCACGAAGCGCGCGATGACCGATCCCAATTCTTCCTCCACTTCGACACCGAATCCACCGCTCTTACGCGCCGTACGAGAATTTATGCGTCTGGAGTCCGCAGGTGGGCTGCTGCTGTTGATGGCTGCCGCCTTGGCGATGCTTCTCGCCAATAGTCCATTTGCCGGGGCCTATGAGCGCTTGCTGAACATGCCGGTTGCTGTGCAGGTGGGGGCGCTCGAGATTGCCAAACCCCTGTTTTTGTGGATCAACGACGGGCTTATGGCGATCTTCTTTTTTCTGGTTGGCCTAGAGATTAAGCGGGAAGTGCTCGAGGGCGAGTTGTCTTCGATGTCCCAAGTCGTACTGCCGGGGCTCGGCGCGATAGGCGGTATGGCGGTGCCGGCCGCCATCTATGCGTGGCTCAATTGGGGCGATGCGATTGCAATCGACGGTTGGGCGATTCCAGTTGCGACCGACATCGCGTTTGCGCTTGCACTATTGAGTGCGTTCGGTCAGCGCGTGCCGATTTCGCTCAAGGTTTTTCTGCTCACGCTGGCGATTTTTGATGACCTGGCGGCCATTGTCATTATCGCGATTTTTTATTCAGGCGATCTGTCAATCGGGGCGCTGATTGCCGGCGGTATTGCGCTGTTTATTGCGGTCTTGATGAATCGACTCAACGTTTACCGCATTAGTGCGTATGTACTGATCGGTATAGCGTTGTGGGTGGCGGTGTTGAAATCCGGCGTTCACGCGACGCTTGCCGGAGTGCTGATCGCGCTGTGTATTCCAATGCGCGATGATCAAGGAAAGTCACCATTGCGTAACCTTGAACACGACCTGCATGGTCCGGTGGCCTACGTGATTCTGCCCATATTCGCCTTTGCGAATGCGGGTATTGCGCTCGGCGCGATGGCGCTTTCCGATTTGGCGCACCCAGTGACACTGGGTGTCATTCTGGGGCTAGTGGTCGGCAAGCCGTTGGGTATTTTGCTGTTTGTTGGTCCGGCGATAGCACTTGGACTGGCGCGATTTCCAGCTGGCATTACCTGGGCTCGGTTGATCGGCGTCTCATTTGCCTGCGGTATCGGCTTTACCATGAGTTTGTTTATCGCCGGTTTGGCGTTTGAACACGGGAGCGGTGACTACTTTGCGGGTGATCGCCTCGGTATTTTGGTGGGCTCGCTACTGGCCGCCGTATTCGCCGTGCTGTTTTTGCACTTCTCGCTGCCCAAAGAAGCCGAGAAGCCGTAACACTCTCTATCTATCTTCTTGATAACGGACAAAGGATTCCACAATGATTCGACTCTTAGCAATACTCACAGCGTTAGCCGTTTTGGCGGTCGATATACCGGTGCACGCACAGCAAACGCTTGAGCAAAAACTTCAAGCGGCGATGGAGGCCGACAATCGACCCGCACGGGATAAAGAACGCGATGCGAATCGCCGACCCGTTCAAACGCTCGAGTTTTTCCGCCTCAAGGACGACATGAAGGTACTGGAGCTCGTGCCTGGCGGCGGATGGTACACGCGCTTGCTGGCTCCGGTACTGCGCGACCAGGGCGAACTGCATGTGGCGATCGGCACGCGACGTGTAGCGGAAAATCTGGTGGCTCAGGAAGGCTTTGACCACATCAATGTGGTGGAAATCGACATTGACTTTAACCGCGATGGTCCGTTTAACACCAATAACGTCTCACCGTTCACGATTCCCGTGAAGCGCCTGGATCTTGCGCTGACCTTTCGCAACATGCACAACTTCACACCCGAAGCACGCCGAATTATTAACGAGGCGGTGTTCAAGTCGCTCAAGCGCGGTGGACTGTACGGCATCGTCGATCACACACAGCGTCACATGGAGCCAATGACGGCTGAAAGCCGCCGTCGCATTGATCCGATGATCGTGACCAAGGAAGTGCTTGCGGCGGGCTTTGAGTTGGTGGATTTTTCAGACGTCCACTACAAACCCGACGACGAACTACGCTATGAAGTGGGCCGAAAATCAGTCACCGGTAATACGGATCGATTCACGCTGTTGTTTCGCAAGCCCTGAGTTGTTTAATGTCGATCGGTGCTCTGAGCCCGGACCTGGACGCTAGGCGCTCAATGCGTCTTCGCCAGGTCCCTTGAGTCGCCGACTAACAGAAGAACCAAGACATGCGTTAACCGCGTGAACGCTCGGAAGACGGTGTCTTGATACTGGAACAGCCGCGTGGGTGCGCGCAGTGTCGTACCAAGCGCGCAGTGGGCGACACGCCCGATTCGTGCGTGCGCTGTTTCTTGGGGGTCGTTATTCGGATCGAATTTGTGCGCTCTGATGGCCAATGCTCGGCAAGTCGTGACGACGAGTGCTAACTTGTGTGACGATTGCAGTCAGTCTTTTTCTTAGACTCGGACGTTCGAAGTGGCTGATTTTCATCGGTTTCGCCCAATTCACCTCACAGCGGAACAAACGTTAAGTAATTGTTAAGAATGCGTGACACTTGTTACCTGACCAGATCGGATACTCGTTCTCGCTGCGGCGGCCGTGTGCTGTCCGTCAGTGGGGAACAATTGAATAAAAGAGTCTGGAGGGACGCATGAGAATTTTAACTAAGTCCGCGGTCGCATTGGCCGCTCTAATGGTGATGGCGCCGATTGCAAGCGCCACGACCATTCAAATTACCATTACTAATAACGCGCCTGCTGGTGCCGTGTTCTTGACGCCGGTTTGGGTCGGTTTGCACGACGGCAGTTTCGATAGTTATGACAATGGTGCACCGGCCTCCGCGGGTATCGAAGCGATTGCAGAAGATGGCAATACAGTTCCGTTGTCCAACGAGTTTAACGCGCCGGGTGGCGTTCAGGGCGTAGTGGGTGGCGCACCCATCGCACCAGGTCAAACGGTGACACTCACGCTGGATGTTGCCTCAGATGGGTCTAACAACTACCTGTCATACGCCTCAATGGTGCTCCCAAGCAACGACTACTTTGTTGCCAACGGCAATCCGCTCGCGCACAGCATCGAAAGCGTGCTCAATGGCAGCGCCACCGAGTTGTCATTTAATATCGGCATGCCCGGTACGGTGAATGACGCCGGCACGGAGATTAACGATTTCCTGACGTCAGCCGGAAACGGCCTGTTTGGATTTCCGGGTGGTCAATCCGGGCCGAACCAAGGCGCCGATGAGAACGGCGTCATCACTAACGTGCTCGGTCAGGATCCCTTTGGTAACTTCCTCAACCTGCCACCGGGTTTTGACGCGTCACTGTTCAACTTCAACGACGACTTCTGGAGTTCGGGCATCGCGACCATCACCGTAACCGCTGTACCGGTTCCGGCTGCGCTGCCGTTGTTTGCTGGCGCGCTGGGTATGCTCGGCTTTATGCGTCGACGCGCAACACGCTAGTACCGCGCTACATTGGGAGTCGTATCCCTGCAGGAGAGAAGGGACGAGCGTTGCTCGTCCCTTTTTTTATGCTGAAACGGTTGTCGACGTTACGCGGGTGGAAGAGGATGCTCAAAACCCGCTGTTGGTTTCCATCCATTTTCGTTCTGCGGCTGTCGAGTCGCGACCGAGTATCGCGTTTCGATAGGGGTACCGACCGAATTGATCGATGATCGCTTTGTGTCGGATTTCGTACTCAAGGTTGTTGCCGCTGTCGAGTGTGGCGAACAGCGACATGGCCTGCTCATGTACGACGGCGGATTCACTGTGCATATACGGCAAGTACAAGAAGGCGCGCTGTGGGGTTTCAAGTGCCGAGTCCGCGCCGCCTGCCACGGCCTCTTGCGCGAGCGCGAGCGCCATATTGTCATAGGCGAACGCGGCCGGCGTATTGCGGAACATGTTGCGCGAAAATTGATCCAGCACGATGACTTCGGCCAGTCGCCCACTCGGTTGTTGGCGCCACAGCCAGGTTTCACCGGCGGCAACTTGAGCGTGTAACCCAGCAAAGCGTTGGCGAATGGTGGAATCGAGTTCGTCGGATTTTCGGTACCAATCTCGCGGCGTGAGCTCGTCAAACCAAAAATTCAGTACGGTATCGGGAGTCATAACGTGGATCCTGTAGACGCTCAGAACGCATTGACGGACTGCTTTTGGCCGCCGCGATGGTGGGGTTGATAGTATCATGAGCACCTGTTTTTGAGGGGCCTGCCACCGCCATGCGCACTACGCTTGTTGACACACTCGTCATTGGACAAGGAATCGCTGGAACCGCGGTGGCCTGGGCGCTCCAACAGCGAAACACGTCGTTTGCCATTGTCGACCCGGGGGAGAAGCACACCGCGTCAGCCGTGGCGGCTGGACTGATCACGCCGGTCACGGGCACGCGTTATACGGTGGCTGCAGACTTTGAGTCCTTGCATGACATAGCCGTGGACTTTTACCAATCAATCGAACAGCGTTTGGAACACACATTCCTAAGTCAGCGTAGCGCATGGCGGTTTTGCTACACGCCCGATGAGGTCGACCGCTTTGAGAAACGCGCTCCCGACTTGGTAAAAAGAGGGGTCGTGGTGCGGGAGTCGCACGACCGATTTCGTCACGCAAGCAGTCCGTTTCGTGTGCCGCGACTCGCGTTCTCAATGCCCCACGCCGCGCGATTGAATACCGCTGCCTACCTGCGGTCCAGCCGTCAGTGGTTTCATGCCCGAGACAGGCTGGTCGAACATCGGCTCGACGTGTCAACACTGAGATATGATCGATCCGATGGGCGTTGGGGAGCGCCGTTGTTGCCACTGCGTGCGCGGCGAGTCGTGTTCTGCCGCGGCCACTCTGACGAGGCGAATCAGTGGTTACCGAGCGCCAAATTCAACTGTGCCAAAGGTGAGATTCTCTCGGTCGACATTGATTGTCCGTCGATTGAGCAAACGGTCCACGCCCATAAAAGTTGGTTATGTCCGTCGAATGAAGCCGGCCGCTATTTGTTTGGTGCGACCTATCAGCACGCGCCCTACCAACCGGGCAACAGTCGCGCTGCGCGCGCTCACTTGTCGGATCGACTTTCGCAACTCGTGAATCGACCCTTCTCAGTCGTCAATCAACTCTGGGGCGTTCGTCCCATCGCCGTGCAGCGTAAGGCCATTGTTGGACGCCATCGCGATCAACCCTCTGTTGCTTGGCTTAACGGATTGGGATCAAAAGGCGTGTTGCTCGCGCCCTATCTGGCCGACAGGTTGGTGGATAGTCTGCTGACGGATCGTGCCTTTCAAGCGCCACTGACGGGTACCCACAATGCCTGAACGCACATCCAAACGACTGACGACGCTTGCTCACGAGCAGGTGGCGAGCGTGCTCATAGAGGGCGATGTGGCCATCGACGCCACCGCAGGAAACGGTCATGACACCGTCTTTTTGAGGCGCTGCGTTGGCGAAACAGGGCAGGTCGTCGCGTTTGACGTCCAAGCGCTCGCGCTCGCGAATACTGAACAGCGTTTGCGAGCGGTTTTCGGTCGAGCAACGGATAATGTACAGCTGATCATGTCGTGTCACAGCACGTTGGTCACGCACTGCGAAACGCGCGAAGGCGACGTGGGCGCCGTGATGTTTAATCTTGGCTACCTGCCGGGCGCCGATCACCGTGTGGTGACTACTCCAGTCAGCACGCGAAGCGCGATCGCCGCCGCCTGTCGATGGTTGCGCCCGGGTGGCCTTGTCAGCGTGTTGGTGTATGTGGGTCATGATGGCGGGGCGGAGGAGTTGGGCACGGTGCTTGCGCTCTGTGACCAACTGTCGCCGCGCTACACGGTTGATCACTATCAGTCGCAACATGCTCCGTCGACCGCTCCTCAGCTGTTTCGCATAGTGCGCGACGTCTAACGATACGGTGAGGTCCACGTCCGATCGACAAGTGCCGAGTGATTCGTCGGCTGAAGGCGCCTATGAAGAGGGTTCAGACTTATGGCAGAACCGCATCGCTCGATCGGTGACGCGACCCCAGCCGAGGGTCAGCCGGTCAAGAAAGTAGTTTTGGTAGAGCTTCCAGGGTTTTCGATCGCCTTGCTTGGGCATGTTGGCCCGAGCACGCTCGATGTAGCCGGAGGTGAACGCCATGAGCGGTTCGTCGCCAATAGGTTCGTCTGGAAGTTCGGGTACACAGTAGTCATAGCCGGATCGTTCCAAATGGCGCAATAGACGACAGACGTATTCGCCCACCAGATCCGACTTGAGCGTCCAAGATGCATTGGAGTAACCGATCGAAAAAGCCATATTTGGCACGCCATTGATCATCATGCCCTTGTAACAATAGCGCTCACTGGGGTTGATCATCGTGCCGTCGACATGGACGGGAATATCGCCAAAAATTTCGATTTGCAGGCCAGTGGCCATCACGACTAAATCCGCGGCCAACGTACCCCCTGACACCAACTCGATGCCGGTCTTCGTGAATGTGCGGATTTGGTCGGTCACAATCGTCGCCTTTTGGTCGGCAATTGTGCGAAACAGGTCGCCGTCGGGTGCTAGGCAAATGCGTTGGTCCCAAGGTGCGTAGTCTGGGTTGAGATGGCGATCAAGATCGTAGTCTTTGGGCAATAGTGCGCGGGCTTTGTCTTTGATCGAACGGCGCGTAAGGTCGGGGAAACGCCGCGCAAACCAAAACAAGAATTGGCTCGCCAAGACGTTCTTCCAGCGCGTAAGACCATAGGCCAACGACGTCGGCAGCCAGCGCTGGAAAAAACGGGCGATTGGGTCGACGCTGGGTTTGGCGACAATATACGTCGGAGACCGCTGCAGCATGGTAACGTGCGCTGCTTTTTCAGCTAAGGCGGGCACCAGCGTGACGGCCGTGGCGCCACTGCCCACTACCACTACGCGCTGATCGGCGTAATCATAGTCCGTCGGCCAGTGCTGAGGGTGAATGATCTTTCCACCAAAGTCCGACAAGCCATCGATGGCCGGTTGATGGCCTTGCGCGTATCGGTAATACCCGCCGCAGAAAAAGAAGAACCGACACTCGATGGAGCGAACCCCCAGATCGGCGCTCTCCGCGGTCACGGACCAGCGCGCGACATCGCTGCGCCAAGAGGCGGCTGTGACACGCGTAGCAAACTGAATATGCGGACGAATGTCGTGTTCGTCAGCCGCGTCGTTGAGATACGCTCGGATTTGCTCTCCGGGCGAAATGGCTTGTTCGTAGACCCAGGGCTTGAACTTGAAACCGAACGTATACATGTCCGAATCGGATCGAATACCGGGGTAGCGAAACAAATCCCAGGTGCCACCAATGTGGTCACGTGCCTCGATGACGGTGTAGCGCAAGTGCGGCAAACGCGTTTTAAGGTAATACGCCGCGCCGATACCGGACACACCTGCGCCAACAATTATCACGTCCACTGATTCGCTAGACATGCACGATTTACTCATTCAAAGGTGGTAAGGCGGTTCATATCGGCTCACTCATTGGCAGACAGCAGGTCGGGCATTAGTACCGGAACCAAAGAGGCTACCAGCAACACTGCCATGAGTATATTGAAGCCACGCAGGCGTGATGGGTTGGTGAGCAATCGTCGAAGTTGTTGACCGGAAACTACCCACGTGGTGGCGCACGGCACATTCACTACACCAAAGACCAGCGCGACGATGACGACCTGGCTCATGCGATGATCCGGCGAATAGATGCTGATCGCGGACAGCGCCATTACCCAAGCTTTCGGATTAACCCACTGAAATGCGGCGGCTTGCAAAAAGGAAAACGGTGAGCCGGTTTTGGCGGTCTCTGACAGCGGGGCGGCCGTCGCGATTTTCCAAGCTAAAAAGACCAAATAGGCGGCGCTGACAACCTTCATGATCGTGTAGCTCAGTGGGTAGCGTGCGAACAGATTGACAAGTCCCGCACCGACGACCAGCAGCATAAAGATAAAACCCAGCCCCACACCTAACATGTGCGGAATCGTGCGACGCAGGCCGAAGTTCGCGCCCGAGGCCATCATCATGAGGTTATTTGGCCCCGGCGTGATAGACGCCACCAGAGCAAATAACGCGAGTGCGAACAGAGTGTCGGAAGTCACAGAATGTGAGGCTTACACAACCCTCGAATAAGCACAACCGGTGGTCGCTCTAAGACGCTATCTTGGCGGACGGGCTACGGTCTTGGGAGACGCGGTGGGGCCGGATTCTGGTGGTCCGTTGCCCCCGATTGAACCCGATGCCGAGTGTTTCGTCCTTCCAATGGCGTTAGGGCAGACCGGTTTCCTGTTCAAACAGTGCGTCCAGGAGCGCCCGCCACTCCGCGTATCGTTGTGCAAGTGAGCCGTCGAGTTCGACCACGCGGCCCTCGACCTCCACCACTGTTGGGTCAACTTCGTTGCGAAAGCCACTCGCCCACTTGCGCAAATTTTGTTCTTCGAGTTTAAGCCACTTGTATTGTTCGTAGCGTTCCATCATTGCGTTATAGCTGCCCGGCCGATCGGAGCGCTGCTGATTTTGTCGATTACGCTCTCCGTCAAGTCGATATCGCGTCAGACGTTCCTGGTAGCGTAGCCACAAGTTATACGTGTTTTCGGTCTGCGAATAGAGTGCCTCGTACTGTTCGTCAATCGCATCGATGAAGCGATACTCGAATGCGCGTATCCGACGAATGCGATCGAGCATGGCATCGTTGGCTGCCGGCAGGCGATTGAGCGAGATGGTGCCCGCGGCATCCCTGCGTAGATAGTCGCCATAGACGCTCGGTACGAGCGCCGATGCGTATCGGAGCAAAGCAACTTCACGATTGCGCTCAAGTTCACTGGGCGTTTTTGGCCGGCGCGCAACGAGCAAGTCATCCGCAAACTGGCGAAAAACGTTTTTAAATGACTGCGAGATTTCGAGCATGCTGTTGGGGTCGCCGGTGCCCGATTCCATGCTGTAGCGGTTGATCAGCCACTGCCGGCCGAGAGCGTCATTGGCGCTGAGCTCTACTTCCAAGCGCTCGCCGTTGGAGGCAATTATACGACCCGACACCGCCAACTCATCGCCTGGGGCTAATTCCGGCACAACCCGTACAGCGCCCCATTGATCGCTGTCCTCTAAGAGTTCGCGTAAGACAAACGGTAAGAATTGCGCTTCAATCTTGCGCACTTCCGGGAACACGCCCAACTGTCGATGCGTGGAAGGGTCGGCCGGGATGCCTGGATCAAATAGCGCAATGGATATATTTTGAAAATGCGGCGGCTCGCTCGGTTCCACCGCCGTATCGGACCGGACCTCAACAGCGAGTAAAAGCGCGAGTGCCCCAGCAACGATGTGGAAACAGCGCGTCACGGGTTACGGAGTGCCTGAGTCAGGCGAATCAATGCGCTGCTGCTCACGCTCGTCGCTTGGACGAAACTCGCAGACGCGTTTTCGACTGAGCGTTTGCTCACACACGTAGGGCGAGGGGAGCGGCTCAAACCGCGTGTAGAATCGATTGAGCGTGTAGGGTGTCGAGGAGGCGGGGGACGTCACGGTTGTCGCGACGTTGAGCTCATTGCCACTCGGTGCCATCACCAGCCGATGCGTGATGCTCACCCCATCGGGTAGCGCCACATGAAAGACCATTCGCGTGCCGTCCCAACCACACACTTCGTGGCCAAGTGGCGAGTAAAACTGCTGTGCGGTCGTGTTATTGAATTCGCACGTCAGCGCAAAATCCTCTTCTCGCTCAACCTCGATGCCCACTTCGTCCTGCTCGATGAGTAATGTGTCGGTGCGCGTGATGGCATCTGCCAATCGGGCCATGGCGATAATGGGGCCGAGGGAAGGGGAGGAAGACGTGTAGCCCCGGCGTGAATTGGGCGTTGAGCCTTGATAGACATTACGGCTCAGTCTGCGTGCCATCCGGCTCACGTTCTCTTGAATGTCGCCGCCACGGGAATAGTTTCGTTCCCACGAGCCAGAGAAATCGACCGGTTGGACGGCGCTTTGAGTCGGTGGTACTACCGTGGGCGACCGTTTGTTCGACGCGCAGCCCGCGGCCATAGCGGCTAGAACAGTAATCACGAGGACAAATGGAGGTCGTGGCATGAGTGACTCATTCAAAACAATACGGCACCAGTGTATAGGTTCGAATATGCCTGTGGCGATTAGTTCACCAAATAGGCGCTCTACAGCCGCCTTTTGGGCAAGTGCCGCGCCTATCAGAGGCAATACGCCGCCAAACGACCTTAGCGACGGCTGCGCGGCACGCGGAGGGATGGCGGCGTTTCGGTGTCGGAGCTAGACCGGATGGCCGAGCGTTGCCAACAGGGCGTCTAACGTACCAATGACGTCCGCGGTTTTATGTGCGTCCAGCGCATCGGCATGTGGCGAGGCAAAGCGACCACTGTCGTTATCAAAGTATCGGCCGGTCGCCCCTGAGAAATCGTCGCCAACGGCAGCGCGATAGAGAATGTCCGCACCGATCTGCAAATCGTGCCCAGCCATTCCGTAGGCTTCTTGGACCATTTTAGAACCAAGAAGCGAACCCGGATTGACGGCAATGACGCTCGGGCCGGCGCTACCGAGTTGTCGGGCAAGGTGAATTGACCACATGGTAATGGCGAGCTTGCTTTGTGCGTAGGCGGCATTGTGCGATAACCGCGCGTTTCCTTGTAACGCGTTCGTATCGACTGTTGCCTGCGCTGCGGACGACAAGTTGATGATGCGACCATCGGCTGGCACCAACGCGAGTAATCGATGGGTCAGCAGATAGGGCGACAGCGTATTGACGACAAAGCGACTATCGAGCTTATCGCTGGTGATTGCATCCGATGTCATGAATACGCCCGCATTATTGATCAGCACGTCGAGCGTCTTGCACTGGTCGGTGATGTCTCGCGCCAGTTGTTCAACCGCGTCAAAGTCCGATAGGTCGGCGCAAAAACACGCGATGTCACCACTGCCTGAGACTTTGGACACCACACGCCGCGCGCGCGCCAATTTTTCTAGGTTGCGACCATGCAACAACAGCGTATGGCCGTCGGCCGCCAATGCCTTGGCCGCTTCAAGACCAATTCCGTCTGTCGCGCCGGTAATCAAAATGGTTTTGCTCATCGTTGAAATTCCTTAGTCGATTGGAAACGCTGGAAGGAGTTGTTGTGCCAAATCCGCGACTGCTTGCTCGATGTCGTTGTGATTGAATCGCAGGTTGAGCGCCACGTGATTGACGCCAATTTGCTCGAGTGCTTTGAGGTGTTCGAGCAATGCTTGGCTGCCGGTGCGAAGGCCCAAATGGATGGACTCGGCGGGCGCGTTCGGGTCGTCGAGCAAATCCACGTACAGCGGTTGCATGATGGGTTTAGGGTGACGACTAACGTGCTGAACACGCGCCTGCCAGTCTCGAATAATCTCCGCCTGCGCCACCACATTTCGTGGATAGGTCATCCAGCCATCGGCATGTTCGGCGTTCCAATCGGGATGTTGTTGACTTCCGCCTGTCACCAATAGCGGAAGTTGCGAGGCAACGGGTTTTGGCAGCATGTCGATACCGAGCATACGCCCGTAGGTGTTATTAACCGTGGGGTAGTCGCCCGCCATTTGCCGAATGTACTCAACCGCGTCGCGAAAACGCTGCCCGCGATTAGCGAAGTCAGCGTTTAGTGCGGGATATTCCTCCGGGCGGTCGCCAGAGGCCACGCCGAGCAGCAGTCGACCGCCGGACAACACATCAGCAGTGGCCGCGGCCTTAGCCACATGGGCGGGATGGCGCAGCGGCAAAATGATGCTGGCAACGCCCAGCGCAATTCGCTCTGTGTTGGCGGCGAGCGACCCCAAGTAGACAAAGGGATCATAGGTTTGCCCGGCGTCGCCAAATGACGGAACGTTAAACGGCACATCGCGCAACCATACCGCGGCGAAATTCAATGCCTCCGCCAGCTGCACGCGTTCAATGTGCCGGCTCATGGTTGGCACGGGGCTATTCGGATAGGACTCAATGGGCACAACCAGGCCGACGGACAGCCGCCCGGGCTGAAACACTCGATTGAAACCGTTATTGAGCGTGGCGAAGGCCGTGTTAGAGGGCATAGCGCAGCAAGATGGCGAAGGATCGAATGAGCTTAATACTAATCGATTATAAAATAATTAGGCTTGTTACGAATTAATAATTCGGTTAATTTTGATAAATGGATCTCCTTTCCTTACGTTTGTTTTTACGAATCGCCGAGCTCGGTTCCGTGTCCGCAGCGGGCAGTGACTTATCGCTCTCGCCGGCGAGCGCCAGTGCGAGACTGGTCAAGCTGGAAAACGAAATTGGCTTTCGATTGTTTAATCGCACGACGCGTGCCGTGTCGTTAACGACCGATGGCGAGGAGTTTTTGCCGTTCGCTGAGCAGAGTCTTGAGACTCTGCAGGCCGGGCTGGACTCGATCAGCGGCCGCATCGAGTCCGTACACGGACGCTTGCGAATGACCATGCCGGGCTCATTTGGGCGAATGCACGTCATTCCACTGTTGGCTGAATTTGAGCGACGGTATCCGCAGGTGGAATTGGATATCCGACTCTCCGATGAAGTGCTGGATGTGGTGGAAGGGGCGTATGACTTAATTATTCGCAACGCGAAATTAGCCGACAGTGGATTGGTGGCGCGAAAATTGGCGCCCGATCATCGGCTCCTGGTCGCGTCGCCTGAGTATATCGCGCGCCATGGTGCGCCCAGCGAACCGGAAGCACTCAGGGGGCATCGGTGCGTGGTGTTCAGCGGCGGCCATCGAGTGACGTTTGCCAATGGCCAAAGTGTGCCGCTACCGCGATCGATCGAAGTGAATGATGGCGAAGCGATGCGCATTCTCATGGAGCAGGGCATGGGCATCGGTCTTAAATCGCGTTGGAATGCGGGCGCGAGTCTGAAAGCGGGGCGCTTAGTCGAAGTGCTCGCCGATTTTCCGGTTCAAACGAACTCGGCGATTTGGGCCTTGTACCCAAGCGGTCGGCTTGTGGCGCCCAAAGTGCGAGCCATGATCGATTTTCTCATGGAGACCTTCTCCCCGATCCCCCCCTGGGAGCAATAAGGCAACCGCACCGAACGGTTGCGCGACGCACAGACGACGCGGGGCGGATTACCTCACTTGCATCCGTATGGTTACGCTGAATTGGGGGTTACCGCCGACCGAGTTGCCGTCCATCTGGCCGGACGGAGACACTCGAATACCCGTCACCAGGCTGTCATAGCCCTCGGCATCGGGAACGGGAACGTAGTCGTACGGAGCAACGCCACCGGGTTGACTGGAAAAAGTCACGTCAGTGGCGTAGTTAAACAGTAAGCCGCTCGTCGGTGAGCCGTCGACAAACGTGATCGGATCGCCGGCTGACGTGTCGACGAACAACCGCATGTCATCGGGCACGGTATCGGTAATCACGAGCGTCGCGTTATCCACCGGACCCGGCCCGTCATTGATCACCGAGAACGTGTAGTCGATTTGTGCGCCTGGGATAGATTTTGGGTTGATCGCGCCGCTAAAGGGATCACTGCGGGTCAGCATGGATTTGGTTAACACCAAACTTGGGTTTTCGAGCGTGACCACGACAAAATCGTCGTCCGCGTTATTGCCCGAAAGATTATCGAACACCGCGCTGCTCACCTGCGCGGTATTGGTGACACCAGGCGCCGCGGACTCGTTTACGAAAGTGGTCAGGGTAATATCCGGAAGGGACGCGTTAATCGCAAGCGGTCCTGGATGTGTACACGTAACGATTTGACTGACCGCGGCGCATGACCAGTCGGTGCCGGTGGCCGAGACAAAATCAAGCTCAGGGGGGAGGGTATCGGTGACGGTAATGGTACCGGGAATGTCATTTGGCCCGTTGTTTTGCACGCTGAGTGTAAACGACTCATCCTGACGGGCGATGAAATCCGCGCTATGGGATTTATCGATCGCCAGATCTGCTGTCTCGCGATTGGCCACCGCAATGACTTCCAGCTGAAGAATGACCAGATCGCCGCCGGAGCTGTAGGTCGTGCTCGCCGAGGTGTCGCCAGGCGATAACAGGCTGCTGATGTCGTAACGATCGACATCCACCCCATAATCCGTAGACGACGGAATGGTATTGATCGTCGAGTTAAATTGGTTGTTGGTTGGATTGAGCGCATCGACTAACGCCGTGCCGTTAAAGGTGAGTTGCTCCGCGAATCCTGAGTTGGGGGCGGAGTTTTCGACATCGCCTTCCCACGTGACGATCGCATGTGAACCGTCCGGGCTCGCCGGTATGACAAAGTTGTCGGGGGTCAGCGTGATCGAACCGCCACGAAAAATCTGAAAGCCGTCGAACAAGTTGATGACGCGCAGGCGCTCAGTCACGCTGTTTTCGTACACCACAACCAGGCTCCAGCCGGCCAGCACCGCTTGCACCGCGCAATGCGGCGCGCCGGTGTTCACTGTCAGTCCCGCAACCGTGTATGTGCCGTTGCCGCTAACCAGGCTCGTCACATCGGCAAAGCCGCCAAAGAAATCGTACGTGGTAGCGCCAAACACAAAGGGGGCGGTAAACACGCGATTGGCGGTTACGGTCGAACCATTGAGCGTGACCACCGAGTCAACCGTGCTCCCCGAGCCGGCCCAATACAAATAGGCGGCCTCAACGGTTGAGCCAGCGGGTATGCCGGCGATCGGGTTACTGCTGCTGATGCCCACGGCACAGGCGTTGGCACCGATGCCCGAGTTGGGGTTGGTGCGTAACGAGCCACCCGTAATGACGTAGTTGAGATCCCCGGCCAGGCTCTCGGAAAGGGCCACCGGAGTTTGCGCGTGCGAATGCGTGGAAAAAAATCCAATAATAACTAAGATAAATAGTAGTTTATGGAAATATTCTAATGTGCTATCGAATTTCATTGGGGGTGTTAGGGTGTGATCCCATACCAGGCAAACGTCGTGGGCCATCCAGCGCTGTTTCAACAGATGCCCGACTCTACCTTAAGGGAAAACCCTAATACGCTAACTTCATCACACCTTGGGCAAGGCGCTGCATTTGATCGGTGAGGACGTGAGACGTATCACGCGTATTCACTTGATAACGCGCGGCTTTCTAGGACTGTCCGCGGGGCGACTCAAGGCGATCTTTGGTGGGCCTTCTGCTATTCTCATCGGCTGCTCATTCGCGATTATTCACCGTCCTTTGGAGCGTTCATGCGACGTATCGTTTCGGCCGCCGTCATCCTGGTTGCATGGCTGGTGGACACTTCAGCTCAGACCGTAAGTCCCGTCCAGGTGACCATGCCGGTGAACGCCGGCCTGACTGAACGCGTCGCGCTCTCCGGGTCTCTAACGGCGCTGCATGACGCCAGTTTGTCCAGTCGCACCGCTGGGTTAGTGGCGCACCTGTTTGTCGATGCAGGCGATACGGTTTCGCGAGGCCAGCCCCTGATTGCTCTTGATACGGCGCTTGCGGAACACGAACTGACGCAACGGCAGGCGGCCCGACAGGCCGCGCGCGTGGCACGCGATGAGGCGCAGCGGCAGCTTAACGAGGCGGAGCGGTTGGCCGAACAAAAGCTCTTTCCGCAGACCGAACTTGATAGCCGCCGCGGTGCGCTCGCTCAAGCAGAGGCCAGATTAGCGCAGTCGGTCGCCGCGCTTCGACAACAGCAGGAAGTAGTGGCGCGTCATACCTTGTCCGCACCCTTCGATGGTGTGATTGCGGCCCGGCTAACCGACATCGGTGAGTACGTCGCACTCGGCTCGCCGGTTATGCGTCTAGTCGCACCGAGCCCGCTTGTGTTGGATGTGCAAGTACCGCAGGAACACTATCCGGCGATGCCTCGACTAGGTCGTATCGTGGTGCGGGCGGATACCGAACCTCAGCGCGATCTTGTCGCCACCTTGCTCGCGGCTGTGCCCGTGGGTGATGCCACTGCGCGCTCGTTTCAGGCGCGCTTGCTGATTGAAGAGAGTGGTCACCTCCTGCCGGGCACGTCGGCGAGTGCCACGTTGTTTTTCCAGGGCGTCAACCAGTCGGTTTACGTTGTGCCACCCGATGCGCTGCTGCAGCAAGCCGATGGGCAGTTCAGTGTGTTTACGGTCAGCGACGGTAAGGCATTTCGGCATCGTGTCGCTGTTGGACGAGGAAACGAAGACGGAATTGAGATTCTCGATGGGTTGCCCGGAGGACAACCGGTCGTCGTGCGCGGCAACGAGATTCTACAAGACGGTCAGTCCGTGCGAATCACGGACGGCGGAAACTAGCGCGTGCTGGAGAGCGGCGTTCGTCGCGGCACCATTTTGACGGTTGCCGTACTGATTATCCTCGTACTGGGTATCGTGGCGGCCTTTCGCATTCCAGTGCAAATGATTCCTGATCTTGAAGTGCGCACAATTTCTGTGGTGACAGGCTGGCCCGGCGCAACCCCTCAGGATGTTGAAAAAGAAATTTTGATTGAACAGGAGCGATATCTTCGCGCGTTACCGAACCTAAACCGCATGGTGTCAGAAGCGCGATCTGGACAATCATCGATTGAACTTGAGTTCCCATTCGGCGTGGATATCAACGAAGCACTCATCCGCGTGAACAACGCTTTGAGCCAAGTCTCGACCTATCCGGAAAATGTCGATCAACCGCGGCTTTTTAGCAGTTCGTTTTCGAACAATGCGTTCATGTACTTTCGACTGCTGCCGGTGTCTGACAATCCGATGCAGCTCGATGTGGATTTGCTACGCGACTTTGCCGAGCGAGAAGTGCGGCCCAGAATGGAGCGAGTCAACGGCATCTCTGACATTGGTGTTGGCGGCGGTGCGGAGCGTCAGGTTCAAGTATTGGTTGACCCGTCTCGCTTGGCGCAACGTGGCTTGAGTCTGGGTGATGTTCGCAACGCGATCCGCACGCGTAATCGCGACCGGTCGGCAGGGGATATCGATAGCGGCAAGCGTCGTTATCTATTGCGGACGATCGGTCGTTTTGACGACATTGCGCAGCTAGAGGATTTGGTTTTAGTTCAACGAGCGGACGCGCAAGTTCGACTAAAAGACGTGGCTACCGTGGTTCTCGATCATTTCGAATTGCGCAGTATCTCGTACGCCGACGGCAAACCGGCCTTGAGTCTATCGGTGCGTCGTGAGGCTGGGGCTAACGTCATTCAAATCAAACGGCAGTTGATGCAGGTCATTGAGGAGATGAACCGCAATCTGCTTGCGGAGCGGGGGCTGAAGCTGACGCTCTCGAGTGATGACGTGCGCTATGTGGAAGACTCGATTGCCAACGTGTGGAAGAACCTTGCGCTGGGGGCGTTACTGGCGACCGCCGTGATGTTTTGGTTTCTGCGCTCGGCACGTGCCACCGTCGTGGGCGTGATCGGCATTCCAGTCTGTACGATCGCTGCGTTCATCGGTCTGCTTGCATTTGGACGTACGATCAATGTTATTTCGTTGGCTGGCATCGCGTTTTCGATCGGTATGACGTTGGACAACACCATCGTCGTGCTCGAAGCGGCGGAACAGAATCGCCGACGCGGTCTGAATCGAATTGAGGGTGCCGTTGCCGGCGTGCGCGAAGTGTGGCCAGCGGTGCTGGCGTCAACCCTCACGACTGTGCTGGTGTTTATGCCGATTCTGTTTATTCAGCAGGAGGCTGGCCAGTTGTATTCGGATATCGCCATTGCGATCTCGGCCGCCATTATTGCCTCGATGCTCGTCGCGGTGTTTGTTGTGCCTGCGGCCATTGCGCGACTCGGGTTCGGCGGTCATCTTGGTACACAGACCGTTAAACGCGAATCCTCACCACGGGGTTTACTGCGCGTGGTCGACTATATTATCCAGCGCCCGCTTCGCCGTTGGCTAACGATGATTACTGGCGTGATCCTCACCATCGGCCTGGCCAGCTGGCTGATGCCGGCGGCCGAGTACCTCCCAGAAGGCGAAGAGCCCAAAGCGTTTTCCAGCATGATCGCGCCGCCGGGTTACAACATGCGTGAAATGATGCTCATCGCCGATGAACTGCGCGCCCATTTTGATGTGCAGATCAATGCCGATCCGTCTGGGTTTGATCGAGGTGACACGACCACGCCGTCACTCAAGTACTACTCGCTCAGCGTATCGCCTGGACGCGTGTGGATGCTCAGTGAGCCGACACGAACCGACGACATACAACCGATGATGGACGCGATTACCGCGCGTTTTCGTTCGTATCCCGGTATGCGCGCGTTCTCGGCACGTGGATCGATCATCAGTAGCAACGATGGCGGCACGCGCGCGGTGGCGCTCGATATCTCTGGCCCAGACCTTGTCGACCTCTATGCGACGGCTGAGGCGGCCTATGTTGCGGCCGGCGAACTATTTGAGAACCCTCAAATCAGTTCTGATCCGTCCTCACTATCACTGGATCAACCGTTGATCGAAATTCGACCCCGCTGGCAGCGGTTGTCGGAGGTGGGGTTTAGCGCGGATGAATTTGGATTTACCGTATCGGCCTTGAGTGACGGGGCGTTTATTGATGAGTTTTTCCTTAACGACAACAAAGTCGACATCTTTTTATTCAGCACCGCCGGTACGCAGCAGAATCTCTCCAGTCTTGCTGCATCACCGATACGCACACCATCGGGTGCGGTGTTGCCGCTGAATGCGTTAGCCGATTTGGTCGAAGTGGCCGATAGCGACGCGTTGCGTCGTGTCGACGGAAGGCGCACCGTGACGCTGTATGTGATTCCACCTCGTGATGTCGCGCTTGAGACCGCTGTCAAAAGAGTGAGTGAGGAACTCGTGCCGTCTTTGCGCGCACAGGGCGCGATCGCGCAAAACGTGAGCATCAACATCACCGGTGCCTCAGATCAGCTTGACGCGACCAGAGAATCGTTGGCGGGGAATTTTGTCATTGCCGTTGTACTGATTTATTTGCTGCTCGTGGCAATTTTTAATCACTGGGGATATCCATTGTTCGTGCTGACCGCAGTCCCTTTAGGATTGGCGGCCGCGTTGGTCGGGCTTGTTGGCGTCAACGCGCTCGGCGCACTGGGCAATTTTCACCAACCCTTTGACATGATCACGATGCTCGGGTTTTTGATTTTGCTTGGAACGGTTGTCAATAATCCGATATTGATTATCGATAAGAGTCGGCGATTGTTAATGGATCGGAATAGAGCGGTGAAGGCCGCCGTGCTCGAAGCGATGCGTGCGCGAATACGTCCGATCTTAATGTCCACAGCGACGACTATTTTTGGCCTTGCGCCACTGGTTCTGTTGCCCGGCGAAGGAGCCGAACTGTATCGTGGTGTCGGCATTATTGTGTTGTGCGGGCTACTGTTTTCGACGTTAGTGAGTTTAACCTTTTTGCCAGCGTTACTGGTTACTGTGTTTGGTCGACGTACGCCGGTGGTGCACGCGACTGAAGAACACAGCTAACCGGCGTGTTTGGCTATTTATAAATGCGCTGGCGGGGATCACCTCGGAACCGTGTCGACAAGATTGAATAGCGGTCGCTGCGCTGACGTTGAGTCACGGCGCCCGGTGATGTTCGAGTAGAACACGCATCATCTCTCGTGCAAACACGCGCGCGGCATAGTCAGTTTGGACACGGTCGGTTTCATCGCCGACCTCGTAGGTGATGGCCGGAATGGAAAATCGCCCGTGCACATAGTTTTTTGACGTTGCAAGATCGGTTTGAGGGCGCTCGGCGCGCCCAAATACGTAGTTTGGCAGTTGGGGATGGCTTTGAGAGAGCCAACGCTGAGTAAAGCGATAGTCCGTGCCGTCTTCGCCCACGAACTGCGTGTAGAAAACGTTGCGACGCGTGGAATGAAAATCAAGAAATACGACCGGGCGCGTCGCCGGCGCGTTCGCCAGTCGATCCAGTAAGTCTTTTATTGCGCGGGTTTCAGGCTGCACAAAAGGACCCCAGTCGCGGTTTAGATCGGTACCTTGCGTGTTGTGTCGCCAATATCCACGTTTCACACCGTCCGGATTAAGAAAAGGCACCGCATAAACATTAAAGCGACCTCTAAAGCGCTCAGCGAGCGCACTGTCGCCAAGCACTTCTTCGACAAACGCGAGCATCGCTATGGCGCCGGTGAGTTCGGGTGGATGCTGTCGTCCCACCAAGACGACGCTGCCCTCACTGAGTGGCGTGTCGCTCGACACCATGGTCAGTGGGCGATTCTCCACGGAGTGGCCAATCGTATCGATAGTCAGATCCGAGCGTCGTTGAAAGGGCGCCAGCCACTTTGAATAGTCCGCTTGAGTGAGCAGCTCCTGGCCCGCGACATACACTGGGTTAGCATCAAGCGGAATCGTCAGCGTGGCGCGCATGCCATCGGATGTGGTGGCGATACGTGCCTGGTCAAGATAGGTCCATTGCCGCCCATCGGGACTCACTTTGGGCTGGTAGCGATGAGGATGCACCGTGTAAATCAGGTTGATGGTAACGTCTTCTGTCGTTGACGCGTTTGGTGTGAGGCGGAGGGCATACCATGGACTCGGATTGATGGGTTCGTCTTCCGGTTCGAGTAACACATCAATCGTGTCCTTTGCGACGACTCGGCACGCGCTTAAGCCGCCGCCGTCAAAGTCGGCATCGAGGGTTACCGACTCAGTGACACATCGACCACTGCGGTCGAAAGGAGGTGGGCTGATACAGGCGGTCAATCCCAGAGCTAACGTGATGAGAAGCGCAGAGCGAAGCATAGTATTCCTTTTGAGTTAGGCCGCGTTGCGATGCGCCGGAGGTTGAATCGCGGTGGCGAGCCGTTCGGCCGTGGCCGGCGCCAACGTCCATCCGTACATGCCGTGCCCCATGTTTAAGTATACGCCGGGCACGTTGGTTGCGCCGACAATCGGGAGCGAGGAGGGGGTGGCGGGGCGTATGCCGGTCCATGTCGAATGCAGATGATAAAAATCGGCGGCGGCAGGAAACCGTTGGCGGGCAAGGTGCAGCAGCGCATCAATGCGGTCGCGGCGTGTCGCTTCATCGGGTGGTCCAAAGTCAGCGAAGCCCGCGATTCGAATATAGTCACCAATGCGTGAACACACGACTTTATGGCGCGCATCGGTGATCGCGACCTGGGGCGGTTCCATGCCAAGCGGAGCAGTAATGCTATAGCCCACCACGGGCACAATCGGAAGCTGGATATGGTGATGCTTGAGCAGTCTTTGACCCGCTGAGCCCGTGCAGATGACCATGGCGTCACAGTCCATCGAACTCCCATCCGACAGCCGTAGAGTGAGCCCATCGCCAGTCTTGCATTGGGCGGTATCAACATTGAGATTGAAGCGAAACTGTGTGCCAAATAACTGCGTGCACTGTTTCGCTACTTGATGACAAAACCGCTCTACATCGCCAATCTCATCCTGCTCGAACCACACGCCACCCGCCAACTGGCCCGCAATGTGCGCAAGGGCTGGATCAAGGGCCAGGCATGCGTCGCGATCCAACACCGTCGCTGCGCTGACATTGGGCAGTTGCGCAGCGATTCGATCCAGTGCCTGCACACTGTCGTAGATCGTTAACTTGCCCGATTGGCGTCGCGAAAAGCGGGCACCCGTTTCATCGCAGAGACGGTCGAGCGCGTCTTTCGACGCAGCCGCTAACTCCGAAAGCGCCTTAGCGTGGCGCTGGTAGGCACTCGGCAGACAAGCTCGTGTAAAGCGCAGCAGCCAGGCAGGCTCGCGCAGGAGAAAGCGCCAGGGAAGCGTAAAGGCACGGTCCTGACCAAGTAAAATAGACGGGGCTTTTTTGAGTATGTCCGGAGACGCCATGGGCGACGCAAACCCAAACGACAGTTGGCCGCCGTTAGCAAAACTACTTTCCATTGCCGTGCTGGGTTGTCGTTCGATCACCGTGACGGTGTGACCTTTACGTGCCAAGGCGTAGGCGGTCGTAACGCCCACTACGCCGGCTCCGACTACGACCGTTCGCATTCTGTCCTCCTCGCGAAGCCTAAGCCCGGCGACATCCGGTGTCGCCGGGCCGATGGATTAGAAGTCTTTGCGAAGATCCAAGTAGACGAAGCGACCTCGATTGGAGTGAAGCGTATCGAAATAACCGCTGGCAAACTCATCGGCAATCGGTGGGTCATCGTCGAACACATTGCGCGCACCCAGGCGAATGCGCGTGTCGCCGCCCAACCAGCCGCCAAAGGTGTATTCGGCGTAGAGACTCAGCATGTCAAAGTCATCGACAACAAAAATCTCGCCATCGGGGCCGGTCACGGAAGTGTCGACCACCTCGCCGACAAAACTGTAGAAAGCACCGGCACCCCACGCGCCGCGATTCCAGCGTAGGCTCGCGCTTGAGCGCCACTCCGGCCGACCGTTTTGTTCAATAAGGTCTTCCGATCCTGGTACATCAACGGCATCGTTTATGGTGCCCGCCGCGATCGCGTTAATGAGATCGGCCGCAGGCGGGGAAGGCTCTTGAAAGGCCTTATCCAGTTTGGCGGCGTTAAAGGCCAAATCGAACTCGCCAAAGCGCGACGTATCGAAACGCCACTGCACGCCAAAATCGACGCCCTCAAACTCGCGTGGCGTCAAATTGGTGTAGCTGTCGAGCACTTCAACAATTTCACCGACTGGCGTCAGACCGGCTGCGGTAAACAGCGTGACCGCATCGGCGTCCGGTGCTGCGCGCACCACATTAGGATTTGAACCACCTTGAAGACGCAGCAGGTAGTCGAGTGATATCTGATTTTGATCGCCGAAAATTCCCACCACATCGGTTTGCTCGATGCTCCACCAGTCGACCGTAAAGGTCACGCCATCAAGGAAACTGGGCTGGTAAACGAGGCCAAAGGTGACGTTCTCGTTTTCTTCAGGCTCCAGATCCGGGCCGCCTGACCGGACGCTTTCAATGGAATTGCCGTCACACTCGCCGGTGTCAAACGGTGTGCCGTTCGCGCGAGCAGTCGCTTCGCAGACGATCCAATCTTCGCGGCCGCCATTCACCCGCCGAATACCGGTCGCGTTAATCTGCTCGAGATTCGGCGCACGAAAGCCCTCTGAATAGGCCGCGCGAATTTGTAGGTCGGGATGGGGGTACCACGACAACGCCACCTTCGGTTTGACCACGCTGCCGACATCCGAGTAATCCTCAGCACGAAACGCCACTTGTGCATCCAGGCTTTCGACCAGCGGAATGTTCATGTTGTCGCTGAGCAGTGGCACGGCGAATTCGACATAGGCCGACAGCACATCCCGGTCACCGTTGGTATCGGGAGTCGGACTGGAACCCACCACGTCGCTGCCGATGACGTTGCCCGTTACGATGTCGGTAAACACAATGGTGCCATCCAAACGATCATCGCGATCATCTTCGAAGTCTTCTTGCCGAAACTCCAAACCGACAGCCATGCCAAGATCGCCCGCCGGCATTGACCGTACCGAGCCATTGGACAGTTTGAAGTCGATCAGTGACAGCGACGTGGTGCCTATACGCGAGACCGGTACGATAAAACCGTCGATCGTGGACTGAGAGTTAGCCGTGAGGTTGGGTGCATTGGTGTCGGTGATGTTGCCACCGGCAAAAATGTTGTAGGCATCGGGCGTGGTGCGCGCGATGGCCTGCTGAAACAGCGTCGTGCTCATGCGGTTGGTCACATCCTCTGTTTCTGCCTCCGAGTGCAAAACCGCCGATTCCCAATCCCACGAATTCCACTGTCCGCGCAGACCGCCAAGTAGTCGATAGGTGTTGTTCTCAACATTGATGATGCGCTGGCCGGCATCGAGGGCTCGGTAGTCGCGCACCTCTAGATCCACGCCAAAGGGGTTGTAAAACGCGGTGGCCGGCACAGTGAATCGACCACTGGATAAGACCTGGGCGGTTTCACGCCGCTTGCGATAATCGGAGTGGTAGTAGATCAGTTCGCCAAAGAAGGACAGGCCGCTGTCAAACTCATGATTTAAAAACGCCATGAAGTTTTGCCGTTCGGTGTCGCCTGTGAGCTCACGATAGCGTGATCGATTGAGGCGCAATGCGGTATCGATGCTGCCGCCGTTATCGGCACAGACACCGTTGCCCAGATCGACAAGACAGCCATCGAACGAGGAGGGCTGAATATGAAAGTCATCATCGCCAATGGCGGCAATGGCGCCACCCAAGGCACGAAATTCAGCGAACTGCGTTTGCGTGCTCAGATTTCGCAGCTGTGTATCGCCCTCAAACGGTGTGCCTTCGAAAAACACCCGCAAGTCTTCGGTGCCGGAATAGAATCGATCGGTGGCCGGCATGGCGCTTCGATCTAGGAAGTTGCCGAAAATAGAGAGATTGGTGCGACCGTCGTTGAAGTCGGTGCCAAACTTGAGTGTACCGGTCCATTCTTCCAGATCGGTGCCGGAGGAATTGCCGTTGCGCAGCGATATGGTTAACCCTTCAAAATCGCTCTGTGTAATCGTGTTGATCACACCCGCGACCGCGTCAGTGCCGTAAATGGCCGCGGCGCCATCGCGAAGCACTTCCAGTCGCTCGATACCGGTCACAGGCAGGGCGTTCGCGTTGACGGTGACCACGGGCACGAAGCCTTCGCTTTGCGTTCCCGGGTGTAGGACAAGCCGTCGACCGTTGAGCAACACAAGTGTGTTACCGGTGCCAATCCCTCGCAGGTTAATTGATCCAATATCGCCTCGGGCACCGTTTACGCCCGTAAAGGACGACTCATTAAACGACACCTGACCGACTTGTGGAATCGAGCGCAGCAATTCTTCACCACTGGCGACACCGGTCACTTCGATGTCCTCGACACTCAGCACGGTGACGGGTAGGGCACCCGCGATATCGGAGCCGCGAATCTGCGACCCAACAACGAGTACATTCTCCACCGGTCCGGCCTCTTCGTCCGAATCGGAATCCTGGGCAAGGCTCGGCGTAGCGAGTCCCAGGCCAAGACTCAACAGCAACAAAATTTTCAACGACTTTAACGCTGACATAGCTTAGTCCCCCAACAGATAAATGCTCTGAAGTTCACCGTGACATACGCGTAAGGTATTGTGCAAGCGGCTTTTTATTGGGAGGGTATAACCTATGGTTATGACTTACGACAAGGTGCCTCAAGTCCATTCAGTCGCGTTGTGAAGTGCTCGATTAACAGTGATTCCTCGGGTGACAGGCTGTGCTCCTCGCGGACGATGGCACCAACGGTAAAGGACAACTCCTCATCAAGTGGCAGGCAATCCACTGCGTCCGACGACGCTTCGCGCGCCGAATACTCATCGACGACGGCCAGTCCTAATCCACGCGCGGCCATCGATTGAGCGAGGTAATAGGTGTTGGCGATAATGGTTCTCGCACCGGCTTTGCCAGAGGCAACGACGCGTGCATCGATTTGAGAATTCAATATGCGTCCAAGGGGGGCCTCGGCACTGAGCTGGATAAGCGGCTGTCCTTTGAGGTCGCCGAGCTGCACCGTTTGCTTTGATGACGGCCAATGGCCCTTGCGCGACAAACACACGAAGCGGGCGGTGGCCAACGGGACGATTCGTAGCCCGCGTCGATGACGGGGGTGATACACCACAGCGATGTCGATCGTCTCGTTTCGGATGGCAGCGACAACTTCATCGTAATGCAGCGTTTCTAAATAGATGTTCACTTGCTCGTGGGTTTCAGCAAAGGCCGCGATGGCGTCAGCGCCAACCGACAACGCGATACTCGGCGCCATAGCAATACGTATCAGTGCCTTATCGCGAAGTGCAACGTTCCGAAGAGCAACGCGGAAATGTTCAAGTTCACCCATAACCCGCGAAGCAGACTCGTACAGCTCGTCGGCTTTGCGAGTGGGCACCAGTCCTTGTGCACGCCGTTCAAACAGCGCAAAGCCAAGCTGTTCCTCGGTTAATCGCAACGATTTGGATAAAGCCGGCTGCGACACATTAAGCACAGCGGCAGCCTGACTAATCGAGCCCGCCGTATAAATCGCGTGGAATATTTCAATTTGTCGAGTACGCATGAATAGTAAAACCCTGTTGGGGAATAGACAGGCCCTTACAGTTCGTAAGTGAACCGCCCCGGGTTTACCGGAGGGGTTTTAGTTTGAGTCAGGCGGCCACAGCCTGACCCTCGTTTTGATAATACAACATCTCGTATTCTGCTGGCGGTATGTCGCCGATGGGTTCAAGTAGCCGACGGTTGTTGAACCA